>NZ_JBEYXH010000007.1:0-247380 GCF_040644755.1 Streptomyces sp. NPDC046887 | reverse complement strand
GCACCCCGAGTTCGACGCGGTCCGCTGCAATCTGGTGCCGGGCGTGGGCGAGCTGTTCGTGATGCCGACGTTCACCATCAGCGGCCGCGCGGACACCCATGAGTCGGTCAGGCCCTAGGCGTCGAAGACCTCGGCGACCAGTTGCGCCTGCTCGGCCTGGTGGCGCTTGGCGGAGCCGACGGCCGGGGACGAGCCGTGCGGGCGCGAGATGCGGCGCAGGCGCTCGCCGTGCGGGATGTCCGCGCCGACGGCCAGGTCCAGGTGGTCGATCAGGTTGAGCGCGATGAACGGCCAGGCACCCTGGTTGGCCGGCTCCTCCTGGGCCCAGAGGTACTTCTCGGCGTGGGGGTACTTGGCGATCTCGGCCTGGAGCTCCGCACCGGGGAGCGGGTACAGCCGCTCCACGCGGATGATGGCCGTGGTGGTGTCGCCCCGCTTCTGGCGCTCGGCCTCCAGGTCGTAGTAGACCTTGCCGGCGCAGAAGACGACCTTGCGGACCGCGTCCGGGGTCACCGACTCGTCACCGATCACCGGGCGGAAGCCGCCGGTGGTGAACTCCTCCGCCTTGGAGGCGGCGGCCTTCAGCCGGAGCATCGACTTCGGGGTGAAGACGACCAGCGGCTTGTGGTGCGGGTTGTGCACCTGCCACCGCAGCAGGTGGAAGTAGTTGGACGGGAGGGTCGGCATGGCGACCGTCATGTTGTTCTGCGCGCACATCTGGAGGAAGCGCTCGGGGCGGGCCGAGGAGTGGTCCGGCCCCTGGCCCTCGTAGCCGTGCGGCAGCAGCAGGGTGACGCCGGAGGTCTGCGCCCACTTCTGCTCGGCGGAGGAGATGAACTCGTCCACCACGGTCTGGGCGCCGTTGACGAAGTCGCCGAACTGCGCCTCCCACATCACCAGGGCGTCCGGGCGGGCCAGCGAGTAGCCGTACTCGAAGCCCATCGCCGCGTACTCGCTGAGCAGCGAGTCGTAGACGTTGTAGCGGGCCTGGTCCTCGGCGAGGTACTGGAGGGGGGTGTAGTCCTCGCCGGTCTCCTGGTCGACCAGGACCGCGTGGCGCTGGCCGAAGGTGCCGCGGCGGGTGTCCTGGCCGGACAGCCGCACCGGGACGCCCTCCATCAGCAGCGCGCCGATGGCCAGGGTCTCGCCCATGCCCCAGTCGATGGTGCCGTCGTCCACCGAGGCGGCGCGGCGCTGGAGCTGCGGCATGAGACGGGGGTGGACCTTGACCCGGTCCGGGACGTTCACCTGGGACTGGGCGATCTGCTTGACCACCTCGGCGGAGACCCCGGTGCTGACGGAGACCGGGAACTCGGCCTGGGCGTCGGGCGCATGGGCCGGTCCGGGCTGCGAGGTGGCCTCGCGGACCTCCGCGAAGACCTTCTCCAGCTGGCCCTGGAAGTCCTGGAGCGCCTGCTCCGCCTCTTCGAGGGTGATGTCCCCGCGGCCGATCAGCGACTCGGTGTAGAGCTTGCGCACCGAGCGCTTCTTGTCGATCAGGCTGTACATCTGCGGGTTGGTGAACTGCGGGTTGTCGCCCTCGTTGTGACCGCGGCGGCGGTAGCAGATGAGGTCGATCACCACGTCCTTGTTGAACGTCTGGCGGAACTCGAAGGCCAGCCGCGCGACCCGGACCACGGCCTCGGGGTCGTCGCCGTTCACATGGAAGATCGGCGCCTCGATCATGCGGGCCACGTCGGTGGCGTACATCGAGGAGCGCGAGGACTCCGGGGCGGCGGTGAAGCCGACCTGGTTGTTGATGACGATGTGCACGGTGCCGCCGGTGCGGTAGCCGCGCAGCTGCGACATGTTGAGCGTCTCGGCCACCACGCCCTGGCCCGCGAAGGCCGCGTCGCCGTGCAGGGCGACCGGGAGCACGGTGAAGTCGGTGCCGCCCTTGTTGATGACGTCCTGCTTGGCGCGGACGACACCCTCCAGGACCGGGTCGACCGCCTCCAGGTGCGAGGGGTTGGCGACCAGCGAGACCTTGATCTGCTCGCCGTCCAGGCCGGTGAAGGTGCCGTCGGCGCCCAGGTGGTACTTGACGTCGCCGGAGCCGTGCATCGACTTCGGGTCGAGGTTGCCCTCGAACTCGCGGAAGATCTGCGCGTACGACTTGCCGACGATGTTCGCCAGCACGTTCAGCCGGCCGCGGTGGGCCATGCCGATGACGACCTCGTCCAGCCGGGACTCGGCGGCGGAGTCGATGACCGCGTCGAGCAGCGGGATGACGGACTCGCCGCCTTCGAGCGAGAAGCGCTTCTGGCCGACGTACTTGGTCTGCAGGAAGGTCTCGAACGCCTCGGCCGCGTTGAGCCGGCGCAGGATGCGCAGCTGCTCCTCGCGCTCGGGCTTGGAGTGCGGGCGCTCGACGCGGTCCTGGATCCACTTGCGCTGCTTGGGATCCTGGATGTGCATGAACTCGATGCCGGTGGTGCGGCAGTACGAGTCGCGCAGCACACCGAGGATGTCGCGCAGCTTCATCATGGACTTGCCGCCGAAGCCGCCGACCGCGAACTCCCGCTCCAGGTCCCACAGGGTGAGGCCGTGCTCGGTGATGTCCAGGTCGGGGTGCTTGCGCTGGCGGTACTCCAGCGGGTCGGTGTCGGCCATCACATGGCCGCGGACCCGGTAGGAGTGGATCAGCTCGAAGACCCGCGCGGCCTTGGTGACGTCGTCGTCGTGCGAGGCGTCGATGTCCTTGAGCCAGCGCACCGGCTCGTAGGGGATGCGCAGCGACTTGAAGATGTCGTCGTAGAAACCGTCCTCGCCGAGGAGGAAGTTCGCGACGATCCGCAGGAACTCGCCGGAGGCGGCGCCCTGGATGACCCGGTGGTCGTAGGTCGAGGTGAGGGTCATCACCTTGGAGATGCCCAGCTTGTTCAGGGTGTCCTGGGAGGTGCCCTGGAACTCGGCCGGGTAGTCCATGGAGCCGACGCCCATGATGACGGACTGACCGGGCATCAGCCGCGGCACCGAGTGGACGGTGCCCAGACCGCCGGGGTTGGTCAGGGAGACCGTGACCCCGGTGAAGTCCTCCATGGTCAGCTTGTTGTTCCGGGCGCGGCGGACGATGTCCTCGTACGCCTGCCAGAACTCGAAGAAGCCGAGGGTCTCGGCCTTCTTGATGCCGGCCACCACCAGCTGGCGCTCGCCGTTGGGCTTCACCAGGTCGATGGCGAGGCCGAAGTTGATGTGCTCCGGCTTGACCAGGGTGGGCTTGCCGTCCTTCACCGCGAAGGAGTTGTTCATCGACGGCATGGCCTTGATGGCCTGCACCATCGCGTACCCGATGAGGTGGGTGAAGGAGATCTTCCCGCCGCGGGCCCGCTTGAGGTGGTTGTTGATGACGATGCGGTTGTCGAACAGCAGCTTCACCGGGACGGCGCGGACCGAGGTGGCGGTCGGCAGCTCCAGCGAGGCGCTCATGTTCTTGGCGACCGCGGCGGAGGGACCGCGCAGGGTCACGAACTCGGGACCGGCCGGAGCCTCGGTGGACTCCGGAGCCTGCTGGGCCTTGGGCGCGGCCTTCGGCTGGGCCGCCTTCGGCTTCGCGGGAGCGGCGGCCTTGGGCTGCTCGGTCTTCGGCTGCTCGGCCTGCGGCTTCGCGGCGGGGGCGGCGGCCTGGGCCTGCGCGGGCTTGCTCTGCGCGGGCTGGGCGGCGGGCGCCGGGGCGGCCTGGGGGGCGGCGGCCTTCGCCTGGGCGGGCTGCGCGCCGGCCGGCTGTGCGGCGGCCGGTGCGGGCACCTGGCCCTGGGCGGGCTGGGCGGCGGAGGCTCCCGACGGGGCCTCGGCGGGCTTGTCCGCCGCGTCGGCGGCGCCCGGCTTGTAGTCGGCGAAGAAGTCCCACCAGGCGCGATCGACCGAATTCGGGTCCTGGAGGTACTGCTGGTAGATCTCGTCGACGAGCCACTCGTTGGCACCGAACGCGGCGGCAGGGTTCTGGCCCTGGCCGTCTTGGTCGGTCGAAGTGCTCGCATTACTGGGGGACTGAGACGACACGGCGGTAACCGCCCTCTTCCGCTTCGCAAGGTGATGGACAGCGGAAATAAAGGCTACGCCTCCCCGGCCCGGACGTGCAGGCCGGGCATCGTCATCGTCGTGTAGATCACATCGTGAGACGTGTTTCACGGCAATGAAGGGCGGGAAACAAGCGTGGTTCGACCGCAAACGGGTAGGAGGGCGCGTCGCCGCGGCCCCTGGGGAACCGGAGCACGGCCACCGTTCCAGGGCACACAACCGCTGGTCAGAGCCCCGTCACACGGACTTCGACCGGCGGCGGCAACCGGAACCGCGGCTACCGACCCTACGTCAACCCCACCGGCCTCCGGACCGCCCGCGCACACCCGATCGTCAAGGCCGTGGGTCAACCTCGACCGTCAACCGCGCTGCTGCGGGATCCCCGGGAGGGTGACACGGATCCGGCAGCCGCGCGTCGACTCGGCCACCCCGATCCGGCCGCCGTGCAGATCCACCGCCCAGCGCGCGATCGCCAGCCCCAGTCCCGTACCGCCGTCGCTGCCCGGGCCGTGCGGGGAGGCCGTACCGCCCCGGTTGAACCGCTCGAAGACCTTGTGCCACTCCGACTGCGGAATGCCCGGCCCCTCGTCCTGGACCTCCAGCGTCAGCGACTCCGGCAGCGCCCCGCGCCGCGCCCGCACCGTGACCCGGCCGTGCGGAGGGGAGTGCTTGACCGCGTTGTCGATCAGGTTGGCGACCACCTGGTGCAGCCGCTCCGCGTCCGCGTGCGCGGTCAGCTCCGGCGGGGAGACGTCCAGATGCAGATGGACGTCGGTACGGGTGTGGTGGCCCGAGCCGGAACTCAGCCGGCGCTGGGCGGCGGCCAGGTTCGCCTCCTTGAGCACCCCGGACAGATACGGCCACACCTCGAAGCGGCCGGCCCGCAGCGGCACCACCCCGTTGTCCAGCCGGGACAGGTCCAGCAGCGTCTCCACCAGCCGGCCCAGCCGCTCGGTCTGCTTCAGCGCGGTCCGCATGGTCTCCGGATCGGCCGCCGAGACGCCGTCCACCACGTTCTCCAGCACCGCGCGCAGCGCCGCGATCGGGGTGCGCAGCTCATGGGAGACGTTGGCCACCAGCTCCTTGCGGTTGCGGTCCACCGACTCCAGGTCGTCCGCCATCCGGTTGATGGTGGAGGCCAGGTCGCCCAGCTCGTCGCGGCGGTCCGCGCCCCGCACCCGGCAGGTGTAGTCGCCGTGCGAGATGGCCCCGGCCACCCGGTTCATCTCGTCCAGCGGCGCGGTCAGCCCATGCGCCACGAACTGGGTGATCAGCAGCGTGGCGATCACCGAGAAGACGGTGATGAAGCGCAGCTCGGTCTCGGTGCGCAGGGCCACCATCAGCAGCCCGGTGGTGATGAAGACCGAGACCACCACCAGGGTGCCCAGCTTGGTCTTGATCGACACCGGGACCGCACCCAGCCGGGACGACCCCAGCAGGGACGGCGCCGAACGCTCGCCGGTCCGGTCCCGGCGCGGGGTGCGCGCACGGGGCCGCCGGGCCTGCCCGGGCACCCCGTCCGCCGCCTGGCGCCCCCCGCTCCCGCTCATGGCGCGGGCGTCTCCAGCGCGTAGCCGACCCCGTGCACCGTACGGATGCGCTCGGCGCCGATCTTCCGGCGCAGCGCCTTGATGTGGCTGTCCACGGTCCGGGTGCCGGAGGCGTCCGCCCAGTCCCACACCTCGGCCAGCAGCTGCTCACGGGAGAGCACCGCGCGGGGGGTGTTGGCCAGGCAGACCAGCAGGTCGAACTCGGTCGGCGTCAGATGCACGTCCTCGCCGCGCACCCGCACCCGCCGCTGGGCGTGGTCCACCTCCAGCTCGCCCAGGCGCAGGATGCCGCTGCGCGGGGCGGCCGCGGCCTGTGCGGCCCGTTCGATCCGCCGCAGCAGCACATGGACTCGGGCCGCCAGCTCCCGCATCGAGAACGGCTTGGTCATGTAGTCGTCCGCGCCGACCCCGAGACCGACCAGCATGTCCGTCTCGTCGTCGCGGGCGGTGAGCATCAGCACCGGCACCGGCCGCTGCGCCTGGACCCGGCGGCAGACCTCCAGACCGTCGAAGCCCGGCAGCATCACGTCCAGCACCATCAGGTCCGGCTGCCACGCCTCGGCCGCCTCCACCGCCGCCGGCCCGTCGGTCGCCGTCTGCACCTGGAAGCCCTCGGCGCGCAGCCGGGCGGAGATCGCCTCCACGATGGTGCTGTCGTCCTCGACGACCAGCACCCGGCGCTGGGTGGCCGGTGCGGCCGCCCCGGCCGCCGTGCCGTTCGGACTGGTGTGTGTCTGCTCCATCGCCCCGCCCCTGTCGCGTCCTGCGCGAGCGTGTAGTTCCGTGCCGTACCCGGACAGCGCGGCTGAGTCCGACGGCACCACTGGCGACGGGTGCCGTCGGCGGCTGCCCGGTCAGCAGCGTAAAGGCACCGACCGCGTCCCGGCTACGCAGGGCGAACGGCGAGGTGGACGACGTCCGGTACGCCCCGGGCAACGGGGATCTCTTCGGTCCGTACCCCGCTGAATCCGGCATTCCGCAAGGAGTCTTCGAAATCGCCGGACGGCCGGGCGGACCACACGGCGAGCACTCCGCCCGGGTTGAGCCGGGCCGCGCAGGCGGCCAGACCGGCGGGCGAGTAGAGGGAGTTGTTCTCCTCGGTGACGGTCCAGTCCGGGCCGTTGTCGATGTCCAGGCAGAGTGCGTCATAGGTGTCCGGACCATCCTGGACATGGGCCACCAGGTCCTCGTGGAGCAGCACCGTGCGCGGGTCGGCGAGCGCCTCCGCGGTGATCCGGGAGAGCGGCCCCTCGCGGTGCCAGTCGATGACCGCCCGCTCCCGCTCCACCACCGCGATCCGGCCCCAGCAGGCGTCCGCGGCGGCCCGCGCCAGCGAGAACCCGACGCCCAACCCTCCGATGAGCAGGGTCGGATGGGCCCGGGTGCCGAGTGCGTCCCGTGCCGAGTCGACCAGCAGGCGCTCGGACCGCCCGTCGGAGGTGTCCATCAGGAACGTGCCGTTGGCGATGATCTCGAAGAGCTCGCCGCGCCGCCGCAGCACCACCTCCCCGTAGGGCCCCTCCCGCCGGTCGAGCGTCACCGGGGGGTCCTGCGTCAGGGGGCGGTGGAACGTGGCGAGCGGGTTCGCCGGGGTCGTCTCAGCCATGCGCCGAGCGTAACCAGCCGTACGGGGATGGTGCTTGACGCGCTTCGGGCCTGGGGTCGGGGGCGTGGCGCCGTGAGGAAGGACACAGGGGGCCGGGGGAGGCGGGGTCGGAGTTGCCCGCCTCCGGCGGGGTGTGACGTAGATCATCGCCGTCGGCAGGCGTGAACCCGGGCCCGGGGGCAGGCTCCCGCCGGGCGGACCGTGCGGGGCCGCCGGATCGAAGGGCGGCCACGCGGTGGAGCGGTTCCGGACGCGCGGTACGGGCGGTGGCGGCGCCCCGCGTTCCGTCGCGCCCGCCCCGCTCCCCGGTACCGGCCGCGCGCCCCTGGTACGGGCGGCCGCCGGGCTGCGCCGGGTGGGCCGGCTGCTGCCGACGCCGACCGGGACGCCGTTCACCTTCGGCTATCTGCTGGTCCTGCTGCTCACCTCGCTGTTCGCCCGGTACGGCGACCCCGACACCGTCGGCCGGCTGCTCCAGGCCTCCAGTTCGGACGCCGCCCATCTGGCCCGTACGCCGGTGCGGGTGCTGCTCGCCAGCGCGCTGTGGCTGCCGGGCGGGCTGCTCTCGCCGTACGCCGTGGGGCTGGTCGCCGTCCTGACCGCTCTGGAGCGGCGGATCGGCGGCCGGCGGACGGCCGCCGTCTTCGTCCTGGGGCATGTGGTGGCGACCCTGGCCACCGAGATCCCGGTCGGGCTCTCCGTACTCGCCGGGCACCTGCCCGGCAGCTCGCTGCACCGGCTGGACTACGGGGTGAGCTTCGGCATGCTCGCCGCGCTGGGCGCCCTGGCCGGGCTGCTCAGCCCGCTGGCCCGGGTGCTGGTGCTCGGCTGGGTGGCGGTGCTGCTCGCCCAGGACCTGGTGGAGTTCGCCGACCCGCTCACCGCCTGGGGCCACCCGCTGGCGCTGCTGGTGGGCCTGGCCTGCCGCCCGCTGGTCCGCCGGGCGGCACTGCGGCGGACGGTACCGGGGCGGGCGGCGGTACGGGGGCCGGCGGCCGGGACCGCGGCCATGGCCCCGACCATGGCGGCGACCGTACCCGTGGCGGTGCCGCGTCAGCCGGGTGCCCGGTCGGCGTCCCCGGTCTCCCCGATTCCCTCGTCCGCCAGGTAGGGGCAGCCCGGCCCGCAGGGCGGCGGTATTCACCAGCGTCCTGCTCATGTCAATTCCGCCACGCCGACCGCCGCAGCACATTTCCCATGACGGTGGGCGGGCGCCGGCGCACGCCAGGGCTTTTTCGGCCGCATCACAAAGCTGGCCGAAAGTTGCTGGGATGAATGCCTGGTGCATGTTTCAATTACGGAGCTGGTCGCTCGAAATCACGGCGGCAATACCGTGGACGCCGGGAAGCCGGTGCCGACATTCGACAAGCAAGGATGACGAAAATGGAGAGGTGTCTTCCGCTTGGATGTACGAGCGCTTGGGTGGTATTCCGGCCGAATGATGGCCGGAACTGAGCCAACCGCATGGTGACCGGAGTCTTCGTCGCCACCGTCTTCGTCATGGTGGCCGCGCCGGGGCCGTCATTCATGGTGCTGGTGAACGAGACGCTGAGATCCGGTCGCGGGGCCGGGATGGTGACCATTCTCGGCAGCAGTACCGGACTGCTCATGTGGGCCGTGGCCTCCACGCTCGGGCTGGCCGCGCTGATGCACAGCTCCGAGCTGGTGTTCACCCTCTTCAAGCTGGCGGGCGCCGCCTACCTCTGCTACCTCGCGGTGACCACGGTGTACCACCGGCGCAGCTACGGCCATCAGCCGGCCGAGGAGACGGAGCGGCGCGAGGCGGCCGGCTGGTGGCAGTCCTACCGATCAGGGCTGGTCACCAGTGCCGCCAACCCCAAGATGGCCACGGTGTACCTGGCGCTTGTCCCGCAGTTCCTGCCGGCCGACGGCGGGTCGCCCGCCGACGTGGCCACCCTGACCGCCGTCCAGATCATGATCAGCGCCGCCTGGTACGCGGTGGTGGTCGGCCTCGTCGGCCTGGCGAGACGGCTGCTGACCCGACCCGCGGTGCGGGTGGGACTGGCCTGGACGAGTGGCGCGATCCTGCTGCTGCTCGGGCTGCGCACCGCGGTGATGACGGGTTCCGCGGTCTAGCGGAACGGCGAAAAACGAAAGACTGTCCAGGAAGAGGGATTGATGTGACGTCTCCTGAGAAGGTCGAAACCCGGGTGCGCGAGGTCGTCGCAGACGTCATCGGCCCGTCTGCGCCGCCCACCATCGGACTCGATGACGAGTTGCATGAGATCGGGATCGAGTCACTCAACATTCTCGAAATCGTGGTCCGACTTGAGCAGGAGTTCGACATCAAGATCGGGGATGCCGAGATATTCGAGGCCGCGCTGAGCCGAGTCGGGGACATCGCGAAGTTGGTCCAGACACACGTCGGACGTTCCTAGCAACCAGGATCGGAGAACATCATGCAAAATTCGGCAGAAGCCTCGCTGACGCCTGAAGAAATCGTTCCCACGCACTGGTACAACGTGCTGTCCGACCTCACCGGCGTCGAGGACGCGGCGAAGCTGCGCCAGGCCAGGCCGGAGACCCGCCAGGACGGCGGCCCGGTCACCCCGCAGATCCCGCTGTCGATGTACCGCCAGAGCATGGGCCGGGAGCGGTTCGTGGAGATCCCGCAGCCGGTGCGCGACGAGTACCTGCGCTGGCGGCCGACCCCGCTGAACCGGGCGCACCGGCTGGAGCGGCTGCTCGACACCCCGGCGAGGATCTACTACAAGTACGAGGGCACCAACACCACCGGCAGCCACAAGCTCAACACCGCGCTGGCGCAGGCCTACTACTACAAGCAGGCGGGCATCACCAGCCTGACCACCGGCACCGGCGCCGGTCAGTGGGGGTCGGCCCTCGCTGTCGCCTGCCGCATCTTCGGCATCAAGTGCACCGTCTACATGGTGCGGGTCAGCTACAACCAGAAGCCCTACCGCCGGATCATGATGGAGATGAACGGGGCCGAGGTCATCTCCAGCCCCCACAAGGACTCCGAGGCCGGCCGCGCCGCGCTGGCCCGCGACCCGAACACCGACGGCAGCCTGTCCATCGCCAACGCGGAGGCCTTCGAGCACGCCCGGCAGGTGGAGCGCTGCAACCTGTCGGTGGGGAGCGGGGAGAACCACGTCCTGCTGCACCAGACCGTGATCGGGCAGGAGGCGGTCCGGCAGTTCCGCGCGATCGGCGACTTCCCGGACGTGGTGATCGGTTCGGTCGGCGCGGGCAGCAACTTCTCCGGCATCACCCTGCCGTTCTTCCACGAGAAGGTGCGCGACGGTCTGGACACCCGGTTCGTCGCGGTGGAACCGGAGGCGTGCCCGAAGCTCACCAAGGGCCGCTACGCCTGGGACTACAACGACTACACCGGCGTCACGCCGATGACGAAGATGTACACCCTGGGGCACACCTTCGTCTCCCCGGGCATCCACGCCGGCGGCCTGCGGTACCACGGCGCCGCCCCCCTGGTGAGCGCGATGTACCACCAGAAGCTGATCGACGCGGTGGCCTACCCGCAGCACTCGGTCTTCGAGGCCGGCATCACCTTCGCCAACGAGGAGGGCATCATCCCGGCCCCCGAGTCGGCGCACGCCATCCGGGCCGCCATCGACGAGGCGCTGCTGGCCAAGAAGGAGGGCAGGGAGAAGGTCATCCTGTTCAACCTCAGCGGCCACGGACTGCTCGACCTGTCGGCCTACGAGCACTTCCTCAGCGGCGGCATGACCGACATGGCGGCCTCCGACGAGCTGATCGCCGCCTCGCTCGGCCGCCTGCCGGCCGTGGACGACCTGGGCGCGGCAGCGCGCTGACGACACGCTTCACCAAGGGGGGACAGGCCGTGCGACAACTGACCGACGAGGTACGGGACGTCGTCATCGTGGGTACCGGACCGCGCGGGATCTCGGTCTTCGAGCGGATCGCGGCCCATCTGGCGGCGGACGCGGACCCACCGCGGTTCCGGATCCGGCTGATCGACGCGGTGGAGCTGGGGGCGGGCCGGATCTGGCGCACCGATCAGGAGTCCTGCTTCCTGATGAACACCGTGGTCGGCGAGATCAGCATGTTCTCCGGGGTGGCCGACGGCGGGCCGTGCCGGCCGGGCGCCGGCCTGTCCTTCCAGCAGTGGTTACGCACCCAGCCGGACCCGGCCCTCTCCGGTCTCGGCCGTGACGACTACGCGCCGAGGTACGCGTACGGCAGGTACCTGCGGTACGTGTACGACGCGGTGGTACGCGGCATGTCCGGGCTCGGCGAGGTCGTCGAGGTGGTCGGCACGGTGACCTCGTTGCGGGAGACCGGGGACACCTACACGCTGGAGGTGTCCACGCCGGAGGAGGAGACGACCGTCACCGCCGACGCGGTGGTGATCACCTCCGGCCACGCCCGGGCGGAGCTGACCGAGCACCAGTCCGCGCTGGCACGGTTCGCGCGGGAGCGGCCCGGACTCCGCTACCTCAGCGGCGATTCGGCCGCCGACCTGGACCTGCCCTCGATCCCGCCGCACGCCGTGGTCGGTGTTCTGGGGCTCGGTCTGTCGTTCTACGACATCCTGATGTCCTGCACCGTCGGCCGGGGCGGGAAGTTCAAGGAGAGCGTCGACGGGACGATGTTCTACGTCCCCAGCGGCAACGAGCCCACCGTGATCGCGGGCTCCCGCAGCGGGCTGCCGATCCTCTCCCGGGGCCGCAACCAGAAGGACGTGACCGGCCGCGCGGCGCCGAGGTTCCTCACCTCGGCCGCCATCGGACGGCTGCGCGAGCAGAGCGTCGCGCGTCGGGGCAGGCCGAGCCTGGACTTCGACCAGGACGTGCTTCCGCTGCTGGAAGCGGAGATCAACTACGTCTACTACACCACCCAGGCACGGATCCAGTACGGGGCGGAGCGGGCCGAGGAGTTCGCCGCCGAGCTGCGCGCACTCGGCCCGGACCTGGCGAGCTGGCGCGGGCCGGCCGTGCGCCAGGGGCTGAAGGACGTGGCGCCCGTCGACCTGGAGCGGCTGGCCAGGCCGTTTCGGACCGAGCGGTTCGACTCGGAGGCGAGCTTCGTCGCCGAGGTGGGGCGCATCATGCGCGCCGACATCGCGGAAGCCGGTCAGGGCAATGTGGACAGCGCGCTCAAGGCCGCGCTGGACGCCATCCGCGACTCCCGCGAAGTGCTGAGGTACGCCGTGGACTTCGGCGGCCTCACGCCCCGATCCCATCGGGCCGACTTCCTCGGCCGGTTCGTCTCGCGGACCTCGCGGCTCTTCACCGGCCCGCCGCTGGAGCGCTCCGCCCAGTTCCTGGCCCTGATCGAGGCCAAGGTGCTGGAGATCGCGGGGCCGGATGTGCGGCACGGATGCGACGCCGTACAGGGCCGGTTCTATCTGGAGTCCCCGGCCGTCGAGGGCGTGCGCAAGCACTGCGACATCCTCGTCGACTCGCGGATCCCGACCGCCGGTCTGGTGCGCAACACCGATCCGCTGATGCGGCAACTGGTCGACGAGCGGATGGCCGTCGGATTCGCGCACAGCGACGACGACGAGGTGTTCGAGACCGGCGCGCTGCACATCACCCCGGCCGAGCGCCGGGTGATCACCGCCGGCGGCCGACCGCACCGGGCCGTCTACGCCCTGGGCATCCCGACCGAGCGGGTGTGCTGGTTCACCCAGATCGGCAACGGCCGGCCGGGCGTGCACACCTCCTTCTCCAGGGACGCCGACGTCATCGCACTCAGCGTGCTGCGCCGGGCCGCGTCCAACGCCTTCCAGTGAACGGGGACACCGTGTCCGTGCCAGACGATGCCTACACGGAGTTCCGGGCCGCGCGGGACCTCCTGCTGCGGCACGCCGGGGACCACGAAGCCGCGCACCAGGCGTTCCGGTGGCCGCGGCCGCGGCGGTTCAACTGGGCGCTTGACTGGTTCGACCGGATCGCCGAGGACAACGACCGGGTGGCCCTGCGCATCGTGGGCCAGGGCGAACTGACCTTCCAGGAGCTCTCCCGGCGCTCCCACCGGACCGCCGACTGGCTCCAGTCGCAGGGCGTGCGCCGGGGCGAGGTGGTGATCCTGCTGATGGACAACCGCCTCGAACTGTGGGAGCTGATGCTCGCACTGATCAAGGTCCGGGCCGTCGTCGTCCCGCTCTTCCTCTCCATCTCGCCCGAGGAACTGCGCACCAGGATCGACCGGGCCTCGGCCCGGCACATCATCGCGGACCACCGGGTGGTGCCGGGACTCGCGGCGGACGGGCTGCGGACCCGGATCGTGGTGGGCGGGGAGCACGAGGGATGGACCGGCTTCGCCGCCGCGGCCGAACACCAGGGCGACTTCGTGCCGCAGGGCCCCACCGAGGCCGGCGAGCCGCTGTTCTACTACTTCACCTCCGGCTCCACCTCGCGGCCGAAACTGGTGGTGCACACCCATGTCAGCTATGCGATCGGCCATCTGGCCAGCATGTACTGGAACGGTCTGAAGCCCGGCGACACCCACCTCAACGTCTCCGCCCCGGCCTGGGCGAAGTACCCGTGGAGCTCGCTGTTCGGACCCTGGAACGCCGAGGCCACGGTGGTCTCCATGGACAGCGCCGAGGTGACCCCGCAGCGGTTGCTGGACGTCCTGCGCACCGGGACGGTCAGCAGCTTCTGCGCCCCGCCCAGCACCTGGCGGGCTCTCATCCGGACCGGCCTGCCCGACGGCCTGCCCGGTGTGCGGCACGCCGTCAGCGTCGGCGAACCGCTCATGGGCGACGTGGTCCAGCAGGTCCACGCCCTGTCAGGGGTGACCGTCCGCAACGGCTTCGGGCAGTCCGAGGTCACCGCCATGGCCGGGGTCACCGCCTCCTCCACGGCGGACCCGGTGTCCATGGGCCACCCGCTGCCGGGCTACACGCTGGTGGTGGTCCGGCCGGGCACCGACGAGCCGGCCCAGGAGGGCGAACTCTGCCTGGACCTGACCGACCAGCCCGTCGGCATGATGCGCGGCTACCTCGACCCGGAGGACAACGCCTCCCTCCACACCCCCGGCGGCCTCTACCGGACCGGTGACCTGGCCCGGTGGAACGGCGACGGGTCCCTGGTCTACCTCGGGCGGTCCAAGGACGTGTTCGAGGGACCGGACGGGGCGCTGATCGCCCCGCTCGCGCTCGAACACCAGCTGGTGCTGCACCCCGCCGTCGCCGAACTGTCGGTGGTGCCGGTGTCCGAGGGCCCGGCGCTGGTGCCCAAGGCGTACGTCGTGCTCGCCGCCGGGTGGAACGCCACCCGGGCCACCGCCGAGGCGCTCTTCGCCCACCTTCGGCAGCGGCTGCCCGAACCCCAGCCGATCCGGTTCCTGGAGTTCGTGGACGATCTGCCGCGCACCGAATCGGGGAAGGTCCGGCGCGAGGGCGTCCGGGCCCTGCGCAGATCCCGGAAGGCCGAGTTCACCGCCGCGCCGCCGGTGCCCGCGCCCCGGGCGCCCTCGCCCGCGGCGGACCCGGCGGCGCGAACCCCCTGACGCTCGGCGGCGGTGTCCTTGGCGTCCTCGCCGGGCGGGTAACCGGCGTCAGCGCGCGAGAGGCCGTCCCTGCCCGGCGCGCTGGCGCAGCAGGAAGGCCACGGCGAGGGCGGCGAGCACCGCGGCCGCGGCTCCGGCGAGCAGGGCCAGCTGCATTCCGGAGACGAACGCGTCCCGGGCGCGGGCGATCAGCGCCGGGTCGCCGAGGGCGTAGGCGGCGGCCAGCGAGGAGCGCGCGGTGCCGGCCAGCGGGGCGGGCAGCCCGGTGACGACCAGATCGCTCCGGTACGTGGAGGCCAGCACGCTGCTCAGTACGGCGATGCCCAGGGCGCTGCCCAGCTCCCGGGAGAGGTCGTTGACGGCGGAGCCCACATTCTGCAGCCGGGCCGGGAGGGTGTCGGTGATGGCGGCGGTGGCCGGGGTCATCGCCAGCCCCATCCCCGCGCCGAGCGGCAGCAGCCCGGCCAGCAGATGCCCGTAGGCGCTGTCCGCGTCGAGCAGGGCGAGGACCGCCAGGCCCGCGGCGACCGCCAGCAGCCCGAGGACCCAGGGGCCGCGGGCGCCGAAGCGGGCGGTCAGCACGGGGGAGAGGCGGGTGCTGGGGATCATCACCGCGGCCATCGGCAGCGCACTGACCGCCGCCACCAGCGCGCTGTCCCCGCGCACCAGCTGGAGGTACTGCATCAGCACGAAGGTGAAGCCGAAGAAGCCGAAGAACTGCAGCGCCACCGAGAGCGCCCCGGCGGAGAGGTGCGGGTGCCGGAACAGCCGCGGGTCCAGCAGCGGGTCCGTCCGGCGCAGCTCCCAGCCGACGAAACCGGCCAGCACGACCAGGCCGATCCCGATGCCGGCCAGGGTGCGCGGGGCACCCCAGCCGTGGTCGGGGGCCTCGATGACGGAGTAGACGAGGGCGCCGAGACCGACCACGGTGAGGGCCGCCCCGACCAGGTCGATCCCGCGCCGCCCCGGTTCGGCCGACTCCGGCACCACGGCGAGGGTGCCGGCCAGCGCGATCCCGGCCAGCACCACGTTGAGCCAGAACACCGACCGCCAGGACCAGGCCTCCAGCGCCGCCCCGGCGGCCAGCAGCCCGATCACCGCGCTGGCGCCCGCGACGGCCGCCCAGACGCTGACCGCCCGCGCCCGCTGCTCCCGGGGGAAGGTGCTGGTGATGGTGGACAGGGTGGCCGGCATGACGAACGCGGCGGCCAGCCCCAGCACGGCACGCAGGGCGATCAGCGCCCCGGGGTGGGTGGTGAAGGTCGCCCCCAGCGAGGCCGCGGCGAACAGGGCGAGCCCGCCCAGCAGGGCCCGGCGGCGGCCGAACCGGTCGCCCAGGGTCCCGGCGAACAGCAGTAGCGAGGCGAAGACCAGGCTGTAGGCGGCGATGATCCAGGACAGGTCCGTCTGGCTGGCGTGGGTCTCCCGCGCGATGTCCGGCAGCGCCACGTTCAGCGAGGCCATGGCCGCGACGACGGTGGCGAGCGCCAGACAGGTCACCGCCAGCACCGCGCCGTGCCGCACCGGCCGTTCCGTACGCGCCCCTCCGGAGGCGGCGGCAGCAGGGTCCATGAGGGCTCCCGAGGTCGAGTGCGGCCCGTTGTTCCCACTGTCACCCCACGGGAGGGCTGGCGCGCCTCCGGACCAGTTGCGCCCCACCGCGGTGCGGGAAAGTCCTTGATCGCTCAGAGCGAACGCCCCTCGCGGAGGATCCGGGAACATCCCGGACCCGCCATGCATTGATCCCGTACATATGAATTGAGCTTGCTGGGCTCAACTTGACTGCCGAAGGGGAGATCATGGCCAACGAGTCCTGGGCGGACGCCACCGCCGTCACCCTGCCCGTGCTGCCGCTCGACGACGAGGTCGTGCTGCCCGGGATGGTGGTGCCACTGGACCTGACCGATCCCGATGTACGCGCCGCCGTGGAGGCCGCGCAGGCCGCCGCCCGTGCCGACGGGCCGGCCGGAGCCAAGCCGCGGGTGCTGATGGTGCCGCGGATCGAGGGTTCCTACGCCGCCACCGGGGTGCTCGGCACCGTCGAACAGGTGGGCCGGCTCTCCGACGGCGACCCCGGGGCGCTGGTGCGCGGGCGCGGCCGGGTGCGGATCGGCGCGGGGACCACCGGGCCGGGCGCCGCGCTGTGGGTGGAGGGCACCCGGATCGAGGAGACCGTCTCCGAGGTGCCGGGCGCGGTGGCCGAGCTGGTCAAGGAGTACAAGGCGCTGGCCACCAGCTGGCTGCGCAAGCGCGGCGCCTGGCAGGTGGTGGACCGCGTCCAGCAGATTGACGGGGTCTCCGCGCTCGCCGACAACTCCGGCTACTCCCCGTTCCTCACCATCGAGCAGAAGATCGCCCTGCTGGAGACCGAGGACCCGGTCGCCCGGCTGAGGCTCGCCACCGAGCAGCTGCGCGAGCACCTGGCCGAGCAGGACGTGGCCGAGTCCATCGCCAAGGACGTCCAGGAGGGCGTCGACAAGCAGCAGCGCGAGTTCCTGCTGCGCCGCCAGCTGGACGCCGTACGCAAGGAGCTGCGCGAGCTCAACGGCGAGGACGGCGAGGGCGAGGAGAGCGACGACTACCGGGCCCGGGTGGAGGCCGCCGACCTGCCGGAGAAGGTCCGCGAGGCCGCGCTCAAGGAGGTCGAGAAGCTGGAGCGGTCCAGCGACCAGTCCCCGGAGGGCTCCTGGATCCGCACCTGGCTGGACACCGTCCTGGAGCTGCCGTGGAACGAGCGCTCCGAGGACCGCTACGACATCCGCGGCGCCCGCGCCGTACTGGACGCTGAGCACGCCGGTCTGGACGACGTGAAGGAGCGCATCACCGAGTACCTGGCCGTCCGCAAGCGGCGCGCCGACCGAGGCCTCGGGGTGGTCGGCGGACGGCGCGGCGGCGCGGTCCTCGCGCTGGTCGGCCCGCCCGGGGTCGGCAAGACCTCCCTCGGGCAGTCGGTGGCGCACGCCATGGGCCGCGAGTTCGTCCGGGTCGCCCTCGGCGGTGTACGGGACGAGGCGGAGATCCGCGGCCACCGGCGCACCTACGTCGGCGCGCTGCCCGGCCGGATCGTGCGGGCCGTCAAGGAGGCCGGTTCGATGAACCCGGTGGTGCTGCTGGACGAGATCGACAAGGTCGGCTCCGACTTCCGGGGCGACCCGGCGGCCGCCCTGCTCGAAGTGCTCGACCCGGCCCAGAACCACACCTTCCGCGACCACTACCTGGAGGTCGAACTCGACCTCAGCGACGTGGTGTTCCTCGCCACCGCCAACGTCCTGGAGGCCATCCCCGAGGCGCTGCTGGACCGGATGGAGCTGGTCCGGCTGGACGGCTACACCGAGGACGAGAAGGTCGTCATCGCCCGCGACCACCTGCTGCCCCGCCAGCTGGAGCGGGCCGGACTGGCCGACGGCGAGGTCGCCCTGGACGAGGGCGCGCTGCGCAAGCTGGCCGGGGAGTACACCCGCGAGGCCGGCGTACGGAACCTGGAACGCTCCCTCGCCCGGCTGCTGCGCAAGATCGCCGCGCAGAGCGAACTGGGCGAGCGGAAGCTGCCGTTCACCGTCACCGACGGCGACCTGCGCGGACTGGTGGGGCGCCCCCACCACGTACCGGAGTCCGCCCAGGACCCGGCCGAGCGCCGCACTGCCGTGCCCGGGGTGGCCACCGGCCTCGCGGTCACCGGCGCCGGCGGCGACGTCCTCTTCGTGGAGGCCTCGCTCGCCGACCCGGAGACCGGGGCGGCCGGACTGACCCTCACCGGCCAGCTCGGCGACGTGATGAAGGAGTCCGCGCAGATCGCGCTGAGCTTCCTCCGCTCGCACGGCGCCGAACTGGAACTCCCGGTCACCGGGCTGAAGGACCGGGGCGTGCACATCCACTTCCCGGCCGGGGCGGTGCCCAAGGACGGCCCCAGCGCGGGCGTCACCATGACCACGGCGCTCGCCTCGCTGCTGTCCGGGCGGCTGGTGCGCACCGATGTGGCGATGACCGGGGAGGTGTCCCTGACCGGGCGGGTGCTGCCGATCGGCGGGGTGAAGCAGAAGCTGCTCGCCGCGCACCGCGCGGGCATCACCACCGTGGTGATCCCCAAGCGGAACGAGGCCGACCTGGACGACGTCCCGGCCGAGATCCTGGACACGCTGGAGGTCCACCCGGTCACCGACGTCCGCCAGGTGCTGGAGCTGGCCCTCGCCCCGGCGACGGCCGGATCCGAGGACGGATCCGGATCCGAGGACGGATCCGGATCCGAGGACGGATCCGGAGACACGGAGCCGGAGGTGCCGGTGGCCGCCTGACCCCGGTCGGTCTCGACAGCGGACCCCGCCGTACCCCGTACGGGTGCGGCGGGGCCGTCTCGCGTCTCCACCCGTGCCGCTCAGCGGTAGGGTCCGGCGCCCTTGAGGGTGCGGTGGATCGGGGTGGTGACCGTGTGCCGCAGCCCGGGCAGCGCCGCCACCGACTCGGTGACATAGCGGTAGAAGACCTGGACGCTGGCCACGTCGACGGCGGCGTACAGATTGGCCGCCCCGGTGACCGCCGCCGCGAAGGAGATCTCCGGGTGGGCGGCCAGGGCCGCACCCGCGGCGGCCAGCTGGGCCGGGTCCACCTCCAGCCAGAGCGCGGCCCTGAACGAGCGGTGCAGTACGTCCGGGTGGTAGTCGACGTCGAAGTACAGCACCCCCTCGGCCACCAGCTCGGCCATCCGGCGGCGCACGGTCGACGGCGACCAGCCGGTGGCCTGGGCGAGTTCGCCGGTCGGGGCCCGGCCGTCCCGGGCCAGCAGATCCAGCATCAGCCGGTCGCCCTGGTCCAGCCGCACGGCATCGGCCGGATCGGTGTCCCCGCCCGGCTGCCGACTGGGCTGCGGGGCCAGCGCGGCGGCCTGCTCGGGCCGGAGCGGACCGGTCTTGGTGATCGTGCTGAGGTTCTGGCCGAAGAAGATGTGCAGCAGGCAGTGCGCGGTCACATCCACCACCCTCGGGGTGTGCGGCAGCCGCTGGAGCAGCAGCGCGTCGCCCCGGCCGGTGTCCGGGGTGCGCACCGAGCAGCTGATCTCGGTGCCGCCCGCCATCAGGTTGACCCAGGTGGTGTCGGTGCGGCGGGCCAGCGCCCGGCCGATGGAGTCGGCCGCGTCCGGGGTGCACCGTACCCGGACGAACCAGGGCGTCTCGCCGAGCCGCAGCGGATCGGTCAGCCCGAGCAGCCGCACCGTCCCGGCGGAGCGGAGCCGGGTCAGCTGCCGGGCCACCGTCTGGTCGGAGACGCCCAGCACCTGCCCCAGCTCGCGGAAGGAGGCCCGCCCGTTGAGCTGGAGCGCCTGGACCAGCGCCCGGTCCGCCTCGGCCAGAACGGGCCGAGGGGTCTCCTCCATGTCGAGATACGTCGCCATGGTGCCCATCATTGTCGATTTCGCGCACCGCCCGCCTCTTGACTGCGGGGCGGCCGTGCTCTCCGCCCAGACTCGCGAACGGGGCCGGAACCGCCGCCCGGCCTACCCGAAACGCGAGTGAACGGAGATTCTCGACATGCGCAAGTGGTGGCCCCTGGTGGCCGTCTGCCTGGGCGCCTTCATCCTGCTGGTGGACGTCACCATCGTGAACGTGGCCCTGCCGGCCGTCTCCGCCGAACTGGACGCCTCCTTCTCCGCCCTCCAGTGGGTGATCGACGGATACGCGCTGGCGCTCGCCGCCCTGCTGCTGGCCTCCGGCTCGCTGGCCGACCGCTTCGGCCACCGCCGGCTCTACCTCTACGGGCTCGGGGTCTTCGCCGTCGCCTCGCTGGCCTGCGGTCTGGCGCCCAACGTGGAGCTGCTGATCGCCGCCCGGGTGGTGCAGGGCGCCGGCGGTGCCGCCATGTTCGCCACCTCGGCGGCCCTGCTGGTCGGCTCCTACCAGGGCCGCGACCGGGGCACCGCGTTCGGGGTGTGGGGCGCCGCCAACGGGGCTGCGGCCGCCGCCGGGCCGCTGCTCGGCGGACTGCTCACCGAGCACTTCGGCTGGCCGTCGATCTTCCTGGTCAACCTGCCGATCGCGGCCGCCGCCATCGCCCTGACCCTGCGCGTCATCCCGGCCCCGACGGTCCCGGCCGGGCCCACCGCCCGCCCTCGGGTGGACGTGGCGGGCGCGGCCACCTTCACCGTGGCCGCGGGCTCCCTCACCTACGCCCTGATCCGCGGCGGCGATGCCGGCTGGACCTCCCCGGAGGTGCTGGCCGCCTTCACGGCCGCCGCCGTCGCCCTCGCCGTCTTCACCGCCGTCGAACTGCGGGCTGAGCGGCGCGGCCGCACCCCGATGCTCGACCTGGCGCTGCTGCGGCGGCCGTCCTTCGCCGGGCTGATGGGCGGCGCGCTGCTGCTCCAGGGCGGGGCGTTCGGCTGCCTGGTGCTGGTCTCCATCTGGCTCCAGTCCGTCCTGGAGCTCGGCCCCATCGCCGCCGGTCTGGCCCTCACCCCGCTGGCCGCGGCCTCGTTCCTGGTGGCCGCCGTGGCCGGACGGCACATCCAGCGGCTGGCCCCCCGGCTGCCGATCGGTGGCGGGCTGCTCGCGGTGGCCGCCGGGATGCTGCTGCTCCGGGCCGGGATGGACACCGACGCCGGGCGCGGCTCCCTGGTGGCCGGGCTGGTGGTGACCGGTATCGGCGTGGGCCTGGCCACCCCCGTACTGGTCTCGGCGGCCACCGCCACGGTGGAGCCGCGCCGGGCCGGGATGGCGGGCGGCGCCGTCAACACCTTCCGCCAGCTCGGGATGACCCTGGCCATCGCGGTGCTGGGCGCCGTCTTCACCGGCCGCGCCGACCGGGTGCTGGCCGGTGCCGGGAACGTGCCCGACCCGAAGGAGGCCGCCGCCGCGCTGGCCGGGGGCCAGGCCCAGCACCTGGTGGCCGCCGTCCCGGGCAGCGCCCAGCCGGCCGCCCGCGAGCTGGTGCACCGGGCCTTCGCCTCCGGCCTGGACCAGGTCTTCCTGCTCTCGGCCGCCGCGGCGGCGCTCGGCGGCCTGCTGGTCCTCGCCCTGGTCCGGCCCGGGCGACGGGACCACCAGGAACCCTCTCCCGAGGCCACCGCCCGCCCCTCGGTCCCGCCCCAGGAGGCCCCGGCCCGCGACAAGGCCGCCGCCCTCCGCTCGTAGCGCTAGGCCTCCAACCACCCCCGCACCGACGCCCGCGCCCCCGCCTGGAACCGGGTGCGGGCGTCCAGGAACAGCGCTACTTATCCCTTCTACCGGGTCGTGAGAGCCTTCTGAAGGTCCTCGATAAATTCTCTCCACGATGAGAGTTGTGTCACCGGCCCTCCGGGATCGAGACGCTGCAAGAGCTTATGGCGGTGGTGTGGAAACCGCTGTCGAAACTTTTCCAGTCGTCGACCTGTCGAGCCGTTGGCAGTGGCGAGTGCAGTCCGCAGTGCCGCCTTCGGATCTTTGATCTGTTCAGCGGTGATACCCCTGGGCAAGACAAGACGTGCACGGCCATTCGGGTTCTCGGCGACCTGGCGGATCGCCGACTCGTCGAGCAGCAGCCATGCCTCCAGGGCTCTGACGGGAACAACGGCGATGTGATTTTGGCCGGGCCATTCTTGCGCCATGGCTTCGGCGATCTCCAGGCGTCTCTCTTCTGCTGGACCTCTGTCAGCGTCGCGATGCACGATCACGAGGTCGTAGTCCCCACCGAACCCTTGCACAGCGCGGAGTTTGTCCCGGACTGCATGTGCCTTGGCGTGGTTGAGTCGGCCGAAGTCGGGCGAAGTAACGGCCACGGGCACCCCGCACTTGGCAGCCACAAACTCGATATGCGGAACGAGACCATTGTCGCTGGACCCCTCCCCTGTAAAGAGGATGCGGAAGGTCACGCCACCTCCCAGTCCAGCGTGACCTGCGCGCCCGGAGGAGTGGTCAGATAGGGGAGAATGTCTGCCTTGGTTACGTAGTCGCGACGTCCCTTCTCCGCACGCCACGTGTCAGCAAGGGGGCGCAGGCGGAGCCCGCGGGCGGTGTTTCCGTGCTCTGTTCGGTGCAATGCGGTATCCGCGAAGAGCAGGTCATCCGGATGGACGAGTTGAACCACTCCCGGTGAATGAGTGTTGATGAGCACCTGCCGAAACGGGTTGTCTGCGTCCGGCCGAGCAGTCGGGTCAATGGCGAGGTCGCGCAGCAAGTCGACCATCGCCGGGAGGCTGGCAGGATGGATGCCGTTTTCCGGTTCCTCCATGCAGACCATCCCGCCGACGGTCGTGTCTTCAAGGAGGACGCACAGAGCAAGGAAGCGCAATGTCCCTTCAGAAAGGCTACGTGCCGGCAGCAGCATGCCGGTCGTCTCCTCGACCTGCACCGTCAACAGTTGGCGGACTTCGTCTTGGTCCACCTTGAGATCGGTGATGCGGATGCCACTCAGGTCCGACAGGCGTCCCGCAACTCGGGCATACACCTGGTCGGGATCTCCGTTGGGATCAGTGTGCGCCACGCGATAGAGAGTCGCGGGCAGATGGGCGCCGTTGACGCCCATCCGCTGAGTATCCGTGAATAGGTCCGCACTTCGCAATGCCGACGGCTCAAGAGCGAGACGCCTCCATGACTCCATCTCCCTACGTGCGGTCAGAATGGTCGGATCATCACTGGAAGTGATGGTGGAGACCACGGTTGCAGGCGCCCTGGACGCTGAAGCGGCTTTCGTTTGCGCGCGGCTCTTGCCGTCCTGATGGATCCTGACCAGCGCCTCGCCTGAACGATCGTCTATCTCGGTCGAGATGTACGGAATTCCGCTGCGGTAGCCGCGAACGACGACATCTCGGAATTTGGTCGCGCTGTGTGCAAATTTGAGGCGTTGTCTGGCTGTGGCCTTGGTGACGGGCCTGAGTTCCTCTCGAAGAAGCGCGATCCGGCCGAACCGATCAAGTCCGGACGGTTCCTTGTATCCGATCTCCAGCTCATAGCGCAGAAAGGTGGTGGTGGCCATGGTGGCGCGCCCGAAAGCATCTTCGATGCGGTCTGGGACGATCATCTCTGCGGCGAAGCTCATACGGTGCTCGCCCCGCTCGTACCCCTTCCAGAAAAGGTCGCGAGGATCTCCATGGCTTTCCCCTAGGACATCGCGAACCTCTTTGGCTGCATCCATGAGGGATCGGTCGGCGAGGAGGGAGAGGAACTGTACTGCGTCAAACACGTTGGATTTTCCGGTTCCGTTTTCCCCGGCGATGCAGGTGAAAGGGCCGAAATCAATACTCAGATCCAGTAGGTTCTTGAAGCCGTTAACCTCAAGCCGTGTCAGCATCCGTCCTCCGTGTCGATCTGGCTCCTCGAGCTTCGACCAGGCGCCACTAGTCAGCTTATCGATCGAGGTCGCCTGGCGCCGTGGGTTCGTCTGCTTCAGCCGTGAGCGGCCTGGACGAGTAGGCCCCAGATCTGCCGCGCACGCAGGTGTGCGCCGCCTCAGCTCGGCCTAAGCCTCCAACCACCCCCGCACCGACGCCCGCGCCCCCGCCTGGAACCGGGTGCGGGCGTCCAGGCACTCCAGCAGGCGGCTGATCCGGCGGCGGGCGGTGTGCACATGGACACCCAGCCGGCGGGCGATCGCCTCGTCCTTCAGCCCCGCCGCCAGCAGCGCCAGCAGCTCCCGTTCCGGGCCGGTCAGCGCACCGTCGCCCGGGGCCGGGTCCGGTGGCGCGGCCCGCTCCCACGCCGTGTCGAACAGCCCGAGCAGCGCCGCCCGGAGCGGACCGTCCCGCACCAGCAGCGCCCCGGCCGCCGGGTCCTCCGGATGGGCCGGGGGCAGCAGGGCGGTACGGCGGTCCACGATCAGCAGCCGCACCGGCACCTCGGCCGCCGTCCGCACCCCCGGCCCGGACAGCGCGGAGGAGGCCCCGTGGCCGTCAACCGGCCCGGGCGTACCGGCCCCCGGCCCGGAGACCCCCGAAGCGGCCGGAGCACCGTCAGACGGCGAGTCGGGCGAACCGGTGACCGGCCGGGGCCCGGCCAGCACCGCCCGTACCCCCACCCCCGGCCCCACCTCCGGCAGCTCCCGTAGGGCGTACGGGACGCGGTCCAGCAGCGCCACCTCCTGCCGCGCCCCCGCCAGCAGCCGGGCCGTCCACTCGGCGACCGCCGCCCGGCCGCTCACCGTCTCCACCTCCCCGCCCGTCCCCGCGTCCGGTGGTTCGAGCCGTTCGGCCGCCATCCGCAGCCGCTCCAACTCAGCCGACCGCAGATGCAGTTCGGCCTGGCGGCGGTGGATCAGCGAGCGGATGGCGGCCGGTTGGGCGGGCCGGGGCAGGCCGTCGGTGCCCTCCCCGTCCGGAGGGCTGGCGAAGCCGTGCCGTACGAGCCGGTCCAGCGCCGCGTCCAGCCGCCGGCGCGGCAGCCCCAGCCGCCGCGCCAACTCCTCGGCCCCGTCCGCCCGATGGCGCAGCAGTGCCGCGTAGGCGCGTTCCTCGGTCCGGCCCAGGCCGAGAGTGGTCAGTTCTCCCTGGATCATGCGGGGGATTCTCACGGCGCCTTCACAGCCACACAAGTGTGCGTGTCCACTTCTCACCCCTCACGCACCGTTGCCGCCCGTGCACTGCGCGGCTTGCATGGCCATGACCACCTGAACGGCTGACCAGCACGTGGGAGGGGTACGAACTGTGCGCAGACCCAGTACGCACACGGCGGCGAGCGGGACACGGACGATACGGGCGGGGGCCAGGGCGGCGGCGCTGCTGGCCGCCGCGGGCCTGCTGATCACGGCGGCTCCGGGAGCCGGGGCGGCGACCCCGACCGCGGAGGTGGAGCCGCCCACCGAGGCCATCGACGTCATCCCCGGGGCGCGGACCGAGACACCCGCCCTGGTCGAGGGGATCCGCGAGGCGGTGGACGCCAAGGCCGGTGCGGCGGACGCGGCCAAGGCCCACCTCGCCGCCGAGGAGGACCGCTACAAGATCGCCGAACCTGGGCGCGATCTCGCCCCCGTGCAGACCCTCAAGCAGGGCGCGGAGGAGACCGTACGGCTCCAGCAGAAGCACCGCGGGGTGCCGGTGCTCGGCGGCCAGTACGTGGTCCGGATGGAGAACGCGGGCGGCAAGCGGGTCGTCACCGGTACCTCCGGCAAGTACTTCACCGGCCTCACCGCCGGGGTGAAGCCCGCCGTGGACGAGTCCACCGCGGTGCGCCGCGCGGTCACCTCCACCCTGGAGCGGCTCGGCGGCGCCAAACTGGCCCGCACCGACGCGCCCAATCGGGTCAAGAAGGACGAGCCGCAGCCGCTGCGCGGCGACGCGGCCGGCCTGGTGGTCGTCCCGCGCGGCGCGGGCGTCCTCGCGTACCACGTCACCGTGCGCGGCTCCCACCCGGTGACCGGCGCCCCGGTCATCCAGCAGGTCTATGTCGACGCCCGGGCCGGCTACCCGCTGCTCAGCTTCAGCGGCATCAAGACCCTGGCCCCCGAGCGCACCGCCGCCGACCCCGCGCCGAAGGGCGCCGACAAGGCCGCCCCATCCGCCGCCGCCGGCTCCGGCACCCGCCTGGACGGCACCCGCGTCCCGCTGGAGGTCCGCCCGGCGGACGGCCGCTTCCTGCTGGCCGACGACGCCCGGATGGCGGCCGGCAGCAAGAACGCGCTCACCACCTGGGACGCCCGGGACAAGGACGTCGCCGAGGTGATGGGCACCTGGCCGGCCGGGCTCAAGGAGTACTCGTCCCCCACCGCCGAGTTCGGCAAGGACGCCACCGAGTCCGGTGCGGTGGACGCCCACTGGGCGGCCGGGCAGGTCTACGACTACTACAAGCAGCGGCACGGCCGGGACGGCCTGGACGGCCGAGGCGGCGCCGTCAACTCGCTGGTGGGCGTGACCGACTGGGGCATGCCCTATGTCAACGCCTTCTGGGACGGCACCAAGATGGTGTACGGCTCCGGCGACGAGACCTACCGCCCGCTCTCCGCCGACCTGGACGTGGTCGGCCACGAGATGACCCACGGCGTGGTCGAGAACACCGCGAACCTGGTGTACGCGGGCCAGTCCGGCGCCCTCAACGAGGCGATCGCCGACTACCTGGGCAACGCCATCGACGTGGACCGCTCCGGGACGCCGATGGACCACCCGGACGCGGGCCTGATCGGCGAGGACCTGTGCCGCACCGGCGGCCCGCGCGCCTGCGCGCTGCGCGACCTCAACGACGGCGCCACCACGTCCAAGAACTTCCTCGGTGTCACCTTCTCCACCGACAACGGCGGGGTGCACCTCAACTCCACCATCTTCTCCGGCGCGCTGTGGGACCTGCGCCAGGACCTCGGCGCCGAACTCGCCGACCGCATCGTCTACAAGGCCCTGACCTCCTACCTCACCCCGCTGGACGGCTTCACCGACGGCCGCAACGCCGTCCTCGCCGCCGCCAAGGAGGTAGGCGCGAATGCCAAGCAACTGGCGGTCGTCAAGCGCTCCTTCAACGCCCACGGCATCATCGACGACTGGGAGCTGGCCCTCGGTGTCGACTCCGACGAGCTGTTCGGCCGGCTGAACACCATCGGCTCCTCCGTGCAGGCAGGCGGCGGCTGGTGGACGGCGGCCAAGTCCAACGACGACGGCACCGAGCCGTACTCCGTCTACGCCGGCCGCGCCGACGGCAGGGGCGCGCCCAAGCTGCTCAGCCCCAACGACGGGCGCTACCACGTCAACCCGGCCACCGACGGCACCACCGTCGTCTGGACCGCGTACGGCCCCGACGGCCTGGACATCCTCTCCCGCCCCCTGGCCGGCGGCCCCGTCAAGAAGCTCTACTCCTCCACCAGCTCGGATGTCTCCGGCCTCCGCGTCGACAAGGGCACCGTCGTCTTCGAGACCCTGGGCCTCTTCGACCGGCACGTCCAGTACCTGCGCCCCGGCGACCCCCGGCCCACCGCCGTCGACGGCAACAGCGACGAGATCCTCACCGCCCTTCCGTCCGTCCGCAACGGCCGGATCGCCTACGCCAAGCTCTACCCGGACGCCACCACCGGCGCCTACCGCCTCGGGGTGGAGGTGCTCGACCTCTCCACCGGCCGCACCACCCTCACCGAGCAGCTCGACGAGCCGGAGTCCCTGGGCCAGACCGGCATCAACGGCAGCCATGTCTTCTGGCTCACCGAGGCCAACGTCAACGACGAGGGCCAGACCGGCATCCGCCGCGCCAACCTGGACGGCACCGGTGCCTACGACATCTCCGCCGAGGGCAAGCCGGCCGCGCTGATCGCCTCCGACCTCACGGTCTCCGAGACCGCGGTCACCGTCAACGCGACCGTCCCGGACACCACCTGGCGCAACGAGACCCTGCCGAAGAACTGGCAGTTCACCACCGACGGCTCCCGCAAGGAGCGTGTCTCCTGCAACCGCGGTGAGCAGGTCTCCCCGGCCGCGGTCTCCGGCACCCAGGTCGTCTGGCTCGACGGCACCACCGGCTGGACCACCCTCACCACCCGCCCCCGCCCCGCCGGCACCTGCGGCTGACCCCTCCGCACCACCCCCGACCCCTGACCCCCGGCGGACGGCGCCGGGGGTCAGGCACGTGTCCGGGGGCTACGCCTCACATCTCCCCGCTGGACTCGATCCTGATCTCGTAGCGCAGCCGCTGGAGGTGCGCGGGCATGGTCATCAGATCCGCCTGTACGGGCCGGTCCTCCGCGTCGAGCGTCAGCCGGCTCAGCCGGAGTACGGGCCGGTGCGGCGGCAGCTCCAGCACCTTCCGCTCCTCCTCGTCCGCCAACCGCGCCGTCACGTCCTCCACGACCCGCACCCCGCGGTGCCCGAGGCCCGCCAGCAGCGTCACCGCCCCGCCCTTGATCTTCGCGGTGCCGGCCAGCGCGGTGCCGCGCGCGATGGCCACGGGGTAGTACGTGCGCGAACACGATCCGCTGTCCGCCCCTGCCGCCCCGGGCCGCCGCCTCCGCGCCCCAGGCGTCCCCCTGGCCCGCCGTCCTGGGCACGAGGTACGGCATCGACCTGCTCACCCAGCCGCTGTCCATGGGTCTCCTCCCGGGTCGGGCACCGCGCCGACGGTGCCGACATCTTCGGCCGACGGCCCTCCCGCGGCAAAGCAGGTGCGCCCAAGCGGGCCCGGGCGGCAGACTCGGGGCATGACGACACCCGGCGAACGGATCACCCGGCTCAACCCCGAGGCCCTGCACGGGACACCCGGCTACCACCATGTCACCGTCGTGGAGGCGGGGCGGACCGCCTATCTGGCCGGGCAGTGCCCGATCGCCGAGGACGGGGTCGTGCCGGGCGGGATCGAGGCGCAGATCGACCAGGTGGCGGCGAACGCGCTCAGGGCGCTGGAGGCGGTCGGGGCGCGGCCGGAGGACGTGGTGCGGTCGGTGATCTATGTGTGCAGCCCGCGGCAGGACGTACTCGGGCAGACCTGGGAGCGGTTCACCAGCTCGGTGATCGGCGGCGCCTTCACCAGCGCGAGCACGCTGCTCGGGGTCGCCCAGCTCGGCTTCGAGGGGCAGTTGGTCGAGGTGGACCTCACCGTCGCGCTGCCCGGCTGACCGAATCCCTTTCGCGCTCTCGGGAGAGCGGACGCCGAGTGCCCGCGCCTGCGAAATACTGGGCGCGCTGCGGGGACGGCCGCCCGTGGCGGGGACGTCCGGCGGGCCGGGAGCGCGCGAAGGGTGCTGAGGTGCAGCAGAGCGGTACGGGGCGGGGTACGGCGACGGGCGGGGAGCCGCCGGTCCCGGCGGAGGAGCAGGAGTTTCTGGCGCTGGAGCGGGAGCTCGCGGTCTTCCTGCGGCGGGCCCGGGCCTCGTCCGGCGAGATGGCCCGCGAGGTCCATCCCGACCTGGAACCGGCCGCCTACGGGCTGCTGGTCCGGCTCGCCGACGCCGGCACCCAGCGCGCCACCGCCCTCGCCGCGTACTTCGGCGTCGGCAAGGCCACCATGAGCCGCCAACTCCGCGCCTTGGAGGACCTGGGCCTGGTCGCCCGCGACCCGGACCCGGCCGACGGCCGCGCCTCCCTGGTCCGGCTCACCGACGAGGGCCGCACCCGCTTCCACCGCGTCCGCGAGGCCCGCCGCGCCCGCTATATGCGCAAGCTCGCCGGCTGGGACCGCACCGAAGTAGCCGAACTGGCCCGGCTGCTGCACCAGCTGAACGCGGGCGCGGAGGACTGAGGCCGGGGCGCGGCCGCCCGAACGGCCGGGGTGCGCGAGGATCCTGTCATGGACAGGGACGCAGCGTGCGAGGCCGCGGTCGAAGCAGGTTGGCAGGCGGTACGGGACGACGGGCGCGTACGCCCCGAACTGCTGGAGGCGGCCTACGCGGAGCCCCGGCTGCGGCAGCTGTTTCCCTGGACGGGGATGGGAGAGCTCCACTTCAGCCGCTGCACCGGATGGGGGTGGACCTGGGACATCCCGTACGTGATGCCGAATGGGGACGTCTACCTCGTTGCCGGGCCGCTCCGCACCCAGGTGGTGGGGCCGGCCGCCACGGCGCCGCAGGCCGTCGCCATGGTGCTGGACCGTCTGCCGGCGGACTGCGGTCCCGCCTTCGCCGGCACCCCCGAGGAACTCGCGGCTCACGAGGCCGCGGTGGGCACAGAGCGCGCGGAGAAGGGCCGGAGCGCCGGCTGAACGCCCGGCGACAGGATCCGCTCACCACTCCACATACGCCGCCGTGGCGTCGTCGTGCCGCTTGCCGAGGACCGGGGCGTCCTGGGCCTCCTCCAGGGCGCGGACCCGGGCGATCAGGGCGCGGGTGCCCTCGGTGCGCAGGAGCTCCAGGCAGTCGGCCCAGCCGCCCGCGCCGAAGACCTCCGTCCAGCGGGAGGCCCCGTCGGACAGCGCGCCCAGGGCCGCGACCTGAGCGCGCGGCACGGTCCCGGTGACCGCGCGGGCCGCCACCGAGGGGTCCGCGGCGGCGGTGAAGAAGCCGCCCTCCCGGTTGCGTACCGTCGAGTCGACCACCGCGTGCGAGACCAGCGCCGAAGCCGGCAGCCGGGCCAGCCGGTCGTCCAGCACCGCCCGCACCGCGCCCTCGGGCGAGCGGAGCAGCAGCACCGAGTCGGCCAGTACCAGGTACTCCACCTCCAGCGCGTCCCAGCGGGCCACGACCACGGTTGCCTGGGGCGTACGAACGTGAGAAAGGTCACAGGTGGCGCGGTGGGCGTCGGCGGTTCGGCGGATGGCCTCGGCCAGGATCTCGGGCAGGGTCAGATCCTCGCGCGCGGCGCACAGTTCGGTCAGCGCGCCGCCCAGCCGGGCGGTGAACCAGGGGACCGAGTGCGTGCAGCCGTCGTCGTCCAGCGGCGGTGTGACCCCGTCCAGCAGCACCAGCGCACCCCCGTGGCCGGACGCGGGCGCCGCCACCGACACCCAGTCCTCGTTGGGGCGTTCCGGGGCGGCCGGGGCCGAGGAGAGTTCAGCGTGCATACGGGCAGTCTGCCGCAGCGGGCCACGGCCGCCGCCGGGTGGGGGTATCGGCAGGTCAGCGGGGTGGAGAGGGGCTACCGGCCGGTCACCGGCCGGGTTGCGGGCGGGCATCCTGCCAAAGGCCGCGCGGACCTTCAACCCGCGTGCGCGGCCGCCCGCGCGCCGGGCACCGCCCCGAGTTGTTCGCCAACTCCGGAGTGTTGTTCACTCGTTCAGGTGGCCAAGTGGCTGACGCGTGCCTCCCCCCGCGCCCGCGCTGCCAAGGTCTGAAGCCGTACCAGAGGTGGGACGCCCGGGAATGACCGGCCGTCACCTTCTGCCCCATGGCCGGACGACCGTAGGGGCAGGCCACCTCATGGGCGGATGAGCTGTGCGAACGAGTTGTTGCGGACGAGTTGTGCGGACGAATTCCAGGAATGCGAGCATCGGTGCAGAAGCGCAGTGAGACCCCCGGCGACCCCCACGCACCGGGCGGCCGCCGCAAGCGCGTACGGAGCCGGCTCGTCATCGGCGTCGCCCTCACCGGCCTCACCGTCCTCGCCGCCGGCGCCCCCATGCTGCTCACCGCCTCCCAGGACCTCAACGACTCCCAGCGCCTGGTCACCCGGGCCGAGCTGAACCGGCAGGCGGTCACCCTCGCCCACTCCCTCGCCGACGAGCGCGACGACATGACGGCGTATGTCGCCGCGGGGCGCGGCAAGACCCCCGAGGGTGAGACGGGGGGTACCAAGCGCACCGCTGTGGACTCGGCCCTCAGCGCCCGCGTGGACCGGCAGATCGCCGAGATCCGCGCGGCCGCCCCGGCCGAGCTGCGCCGCGAACTGGCCGGGGTGCCGGACATCCGGCGCACCGCCCGCACCGGCACCGACACCGCCATGGCCGCCCACCGCGCGTACACCAAGGTCGTCGGCCGGCTGCTGACGCTCTCCACCGAACTGGCCGACCGCGTCCCGGCCCGCGCCGCCGAGGCCGGCTCCGGCGCCCGCGCGCTCACCGAACTGGGCCAGGCCACCGACCAGGCCTCCGCCACCCGCGGCCTGCTGCTCGCCGCGCTCGCCGTCCCCGGCGGTGACGGCGGGAAGAACGGCGGGCGCACCGTCTACGACCCGGGCACCGGCACCTTCGTCCCGGTGCCCGACCCGGCCGACGAGACCGCCGAACGCACCAGGAACGAACTCACCGCCGCCGCCCAGCAGTCCCGGGTCCGCGAACAGGCCGCGCTCGGCGACTTCGGGCAGACCGCCCCCGCCGCCGCCCGCGACTCGCTCTCCGCCACCGTCACCGGCCCCGAGGTCAAGGCCGCCGAGGACGCCCTGGCCCGGCTCACCGACCGCCCCGAGCTGAGCGAGTCCGAGCAGGGCACCGACCCCGAGGGCCTGGCCGCCTCCCTCACCGCGCGGATCGAGCAGATGCGCGGGGTGGAGTCCGCGCTCGCCACCGACGAGATCGCCCGGATGGAGCGGCTGCGGGACGACGACGTCACCGGCCTGGAGCTCCGGGTCGGTGTCCTCGGCGCGCTGCTGCTGCTCGCCATCGCCATCTCCACCGCCGTCGCCCGCAGTCTCACCCGGCCGCTCTCGGTCCTCCGCCGGGGCGCCGCCCGGCTCGCCGAGGCGCCCGCCCCGCAGACCGAGGAGCCGGTCCGCTTCACCGGCCGCAACGACGAGTTCGCGCAGGTCGTACGGTCGATCAACACCCTGCACGGCAAGCTCGCCGTCCTCGCCGACCGGGCCTCGGCCGCCCCCGCCGCCGCCCCGGCGCCCGCCGCCGCCCCGGCTCCGGAGGTACGGGACGGGGCCGCCCGGGCCGCCCGCAAGCGGGCCGAGGCCGCCGAGCGCGAGCGGGACGCGCTCGCCGCCGAACTGGCCGCGCACCGCGCCGAGGCCGCCGAGCACACCGCCGAACTGGCCGCGCTCACCGCGGAGCTGGCCCGGCTGCGGGACACCGCCGAGCACACCTTCGTCAACCTCTCCCTGCGCACCCTCGGCCTGGTCGAGCGCCAACTCGGCGTCATCGAGAAGCTGGAGGAGCGCGAGCAGGATCCGGACCGGCTCGCCACCCTCTTCCGGCTCGACCACCTCGCCACCGTCATGCGGCGGCACAGCGAGAACCTGCTGGTCCTGGCCGGCCATGAGCACCACCACGCCCACCAGGGCCCGGTGCCGCTGGTCGACGTGGCCCGGGCCGCGGTCAGCGAGATCGAGCGGTACGAGCGGGTGGTCCTCCAGTCCCTGCCGCCGCACGCCCATGTGGCCGGATTCGCCGCCGACGACCTCAGCCATCTGCTCGCCGAACTGCTGGAGAACGCCACCTCGTTCTCGCCGCCGGACGCCAAGGTCCAGCTCTCCGGCTGGCTGCTGGAGAGCGGCGAGGTCATGCTCTCCGTGGAGGACACCGGCATAGGGGTCCCCCCGGAGCGGCTCGCCGAGCTGAACGCCTGCCTGGCCGACCCGGCGACGCCCACCGAGATCGCCGCGGACCCGGACGGCGACTCCGGTACGGGGCTGGGGATGCGGGTCACCGCGCTGCTCGCGGCCCGGCACGGCGTACGGGTGGAGCTGCGCGCCCAGCAGCAGGGCGGGCTCACCGCGGTCACCGTGCTGCCGCCCACCCTGCTCGCCGAGGCCCCGCCCGCCGAACTGCCGCCGTCCGTCCCCGCCGACCTCTCCGGCCCCGCGCTGGCACAGCCCGGCTCGGTCGCCGAGGCCAACTCCCACACCCTGCCGGGGGCCCGGCCCCGCCCGGAGGCCGGCGCACCGGGAGTCGTCGGCGGGCACGAGGCGCGCGGCGCCGCAGAGGAGTCGGCCGCCGACGACCAGTCGGCCGAGACGTCGGAGGCCAACGAGGTCGGCGAGACGGCCGAGGCGTCGGTCACAGAGGGGGCCGCCGATGTCCCCGAGGCCGTTGCCGCACCCCACGACACCACCCAGCCCGAGACGACCCTCCAGGTCCGGCTGCCCCGGCCCGCCACCGGGGCACCGGACGAGGCCCACGCCCGGGCGGACGAGGCCCCCCAGGCCGCCGCCGCGAGCGAGGAAACGCCCGCCGTCGACCCGGCGGACGAGGACGAGCACCACCGACCGCGTGAGCCGAAGTGGGAGCGGGTCACCGACAAGGGGCTGCCCAAGCGGACGCCCCGCGCCGTACCGCAGTCCGCACCGCCCGCCGGGCGGGCCGGCGGGGTGGACGCCGAGGCGCTGCGGCGTCGGCTGGGCGGGTTCCAGCAGGGCGCCAGGGACGGGCGGCGGGACGCGGAGGCCGAGATCGCGGGGGAGCGCGGCACCGAAGCGGTGGCCGGCCAGGCCGCCCCGGCGGCACGTGAGTGGACCGTACACACCGAGGACACGGGGGACACAGTCGAGGAGGCACGCGGTTGACTGCGACGACCGGCACCAGCACAGGGACAGGAACGGCCGTGTTCGGGCCGAGCCGTGAGGCGAGAAACCTCCAATGGCTGCTCGGCAACCTGGTCGAGGAGGTGCCGGGGGTCCGTTCGGTCGCCGTGGTCTCCTCCGACGGCCTGCTGCTGCTCTCCTCCGACCCGGTGCCGGACCCCGGCGGCGACCGGCCCCTCACCGGACGCGCCCAGGCGCCCACCAGGCCCGGGCCCGGGCAGGAGCCGGACGGCCCGCTGCCCTCCCGGGACGCCGCCGGGCCGCGCGGCTCCACCGCGGACCTGGCCACCATCGTCTCCGGGATCGCCAGCCTCACCATCGGCGCCGCCAAGCTGATGGACGGCGGGGCGGTCAAGCAGACCATGGTCGCCATGGAGGAGGGCAGCGTCTTCGTCATGTCGATCAGCGACGGCTCGCTGCTCGGGGTGCACGCCACCCCCGACTGCGACATGAGCGTGGTCGCGTACCACATGGCCCTCTTCGTCGGCCGGGCCGGACACGTCCTCACCCCCGAAGTCCGGGGCGAGCTGCGCAAGTCGTTGGAGTCCCCGGAATCACCGGGATCGGCGCAGGCGCAGTCGCCGGCCTCGCTGGGGGAGGCCCGGTGACCGCCGTCGGCGCGATCGGTGCGGCCTTCGCGGGCGCCGGACGGCTGCCGGTACGCGGCGGGGACCGGCGGCCCGCGCGGGTGCGCCCGTACTCGCTCACCGGCGGCCGCACCCGCTTCGGCCATGTCCTGCTGGTGGAGACCCTGGTCGCCGCGCTGGAACCGGCGAACGCGACCAACGCGACCCAGGTGGCCGACGGCCGGACCGCCCCCGCCCGGGGCATGCCGGAGACCCGGGCCATCGTGGAGCTGTGCCGCCGAATGCGCACGGTGGCCGAGATCTCGGCGCGGCTGAGGATGCCCCTGGGCGTGGTCCGGGTCCTCCTCAGCGACCTCGCCGACCAGGGAAGGATCCGCGTGTACGGCACCGGCCACGGCGCCGGCCGCCCCGATCGCGCGCTGCTGGAAAGGGTGCTGAGTGGCCTCCGCCGTCTCTGAGATACAGCCGCTGGACCGCCCCGGGCCGGGCACGGCCCCCGGCGCCGACCCCGATTCCGATTCCGGCCCCGACTCCGGCCCCGATCTTGCCCCCGACGACGGGGTGCAGCCCTGGCAGCTCGACCACACCCGTGCGCCGGTGGCCACCAAGGTCGTGGTCGCGGGCGGCTTCGGAGTCGGCAAGACCACCTTCGTGGGCTCCGTCTCCGAGATCACCCCGCTGCAGACCGAGGCGCTGATGACCCGGGCGAGCGAGGAGACCGACGACCTCACCGGGGTGCCCGGCAAGACCACCACCACGGTGGCGATGGACTTCGGCCGGATCACCCTCGACGACGACCTGGTGCTCTACCTCTTCGGTACGCCGGGGCAGCAGCGGTTCTGGTTCATGTGGGACGACCTGGTGCGCGGTGCGATCGGCGCGGTGGTGCTGGCCGACACCCGCCGGCTCACCGATTCCTTCCCCGCCCTCGACTACTTCGAGAGCTGCGGGCTGCCGTATGTGGTGGCCGTCAACCACTTCGAGGGCAGCGAGCTGTTCGAGGCCGAGGACGTCCGCGAGGCGCTGACCGTGCCGCCCGAGGTGCCGGTGGTCGTCATGGACGCCCGGCGGAAGGTCACCGTGGTCGAGGCGCTGCTCGCGCTGGTCGCCCGGGCGCTGGAGACCACCCCCGAGTAGCACTCGCCCCGTACGTTTTCGTAGAGAAAGAGACCAGACCGCGATGCGGAAGATACTCGTCGTCGGAGCCGGGCAGTCCGGGCTCCAACTCGCCCTCGGCCTCCAGTCGCGGGGGTACGAGGTCACCCTGATGTCCAACCGCACCGCCGACGAGATCCGGTCCGGCCGGGTCATGTCCACGCAGTGCATGTTCCACACCGCCCTCCAGCACGAGCGCGACCTCGGACTGAACTTCTGGGAGTCCGAGGCGCCCCGGATCGAGGGCCTCGGCGTCTCGGTCGCCGCCCCCGACGCGAGCAGGGCGGTGGACTGGGTCGGCCGACTCGACGGCTACGCCCAGTCCGTCGACCAGCGGGTGAAGATGGCCGGCTGGATGGAGGTGTTCGCCCAGCGCGGCGGGCAGCTCGTCGTGCACGGGGCGGCCGTCTCCGACCTGGACTACTTCGCCCGCACCTACGACCTGGTGCTGGTCTCGGCCGGAAAGGGCGAGCTGGTCTCGCTGTTCGAGCGGGACGCCGACCGCTCCCCGTACGCCGAACCGCAGCGCGCCCTCGCGGTGGCCTATGTGCACGGGCTGGGCCCGCGCCCCGAGCACCCCGAGTTCGACGCGGTCCGCTGCAATCTGGTGCCGGGCGTGGGCGAGCTGTTCGTGATGCCGACGTTCACCATCAGCGGCCGCGCGGACATCCTGTTCTGGGAGGGGCTGCCGGGCGGCCCGCTGGATGTCTTCCAGGGGGTCAGGGACCCCTCCGAGCATCTGGCGCTCACCCTGGAGCTGATGGAGCGGTACACCCCCTGGGAGTACGCCCGCGCCACCAAGGTCGAACTGACCGACGCCGGTGCCACCCTGGCCGGCCGCTACGCGCCCACGGTGCGCAAGCCGGTGGGGCACCTGCCCGGCGGCGGGCTGGTGCTGGGCGTCGCGGACGTGGTGGTCGCCAACGACCCGATCACCGGCCAGGGCTCCAACTCGGCCGCCAAGTGCGCCGCCTCCTATCTGGAGTCCATCGTCGAGCACGGTGACGCGCCCTTCGACGAGGCGTGGATGCGGTCCACCTTCGACCGGTACTGGGACACCGCGCGGCATGTCACCAAGTGGACCAACGCCATGCTGGCCGCCCCGCCCGAGCACGTACGGAACCTGATCGGCGCCGCCGGCCAGCTCCCGCCCGTGGCCGACCGGTTCGCCAACGGCTTCAACGATCCGGCCGACTTCGAGGAGTTCTTCTACGAGCCGGCGAAGGCCGAGGCCTACCTCGGCTCGGTCGCGGCCGCCGGCTGACGGCAGCGCGCGGGCGCTCGCGGCCTCAGGCGGGCCCACCCTCCGTGTCGTACCCCTCGTCGGAGCCCGCCGCCGCCCCGGCAGGCAGCTCCGGCGGGGTGTAGCCGGTCAGCGGGCGGTCGGCCGGATCCGGGCGTACGGCGCCGAGCAGCGGGTTCGCGGCCAGCGGCGAGACCTTGACCCGGCCGCCGGGCCTCGGCGCCTGGATGACCTTGCCGTCGCCCAGGTAGAGCGCCACATGGGTGGCCTTGGGGAAGTAGACGACCAGGTCACCGGGGCGCAGCGAGCGCAGCGGCACCCGGGGCAGGGTGCGCCACTGCTCCTGGCTGGTGCGCGGGATGGCCCGCCCGGCCGACGCCCAGGCCTGGGAGGTCAGCCCGGAGCAGTCGAAGGAGCCGGGGCCCTCGGCGCCCCAGAGGTACGGCTTGCCGATCTGCCCGGCCGCGTACGCCACCGCCCGCGAGCCGAGCGCGGAGGGCGCGGCCCCGCTGTCCGGGTCCAGCTCACCCGCGTCGACCAGGGCCCGCTGGGCGCCCGCCGTCTGCGCCGCCTCCAGCGCCGCCAGCCCGTCCACCTGCTCGGCCGACAGCCCGGCCAGCATCCGCTCGACCTCCCGCAGCCGGACGGTGACCCCGTCCCTGGCCTGCTTGCGCCGGGCGGCGAGGGTCCGCTCCCGGTCCAGGGCGGTACGGGAGGCGGTGGCCAGCGCCCCGGCCCGCTTCTCGCCCTCGGCCAGCCGCGCCACCAGCGCGGCCCGCTCCCGCGCGGCACGCCGCACCACATGGTTCTCGGTCAGCGCGCGGTCGGGATCGCGGGCGAACAGCAGCCGCAGCGCGGCCGGCAGCGCGGTACGCCCCTGGTACTGCGCCCGGGCCAGCCGCCCCGCCTCGGCCCGTCCGCGCGCCAGCGCCTCCCGGGTCCGGGTCAGATCGCCGGTCAGCTCGTCGGTACGGGTGCCGAGGGCCTTCAGCTCCTCCTCGGCGGCGTTGTACGCCTCGGTGGCCTCCTCCGCCTGCTGGTACAGCGTCCGCAACCGCCCCAGCATCCCGGCCACCGACCCCGGCGCCAGCTGGGCCACCGCCCCGGGCGCCTCCTCGGGTGCCATCCCAGCGGCCCCCTCGGGCGCTTCCTCGGCCACCGACCCCGGCGCCATCTCGGGGGCCCCGCCCCCCTCCGCCGTCCACGAGGGAACGGGTTCCGGGTCGGGCGCCGGCGTCGCCACCGCCGACGGGGCGGTCGGCAGGGTGGCCGCCAGCGCGAGGGCGCAGACCGTCCGCAGAAGCCTTCCTGACATCACGTCACCTCCGCACGGATGGTGCGTGACCAGGCGGCGGCAGATCATATGACTAGCGCTCGACTACGCCACCCGGCCCACCACGGCCACCCGTCCGGGCGCTCGCCGTCATCGCCCAGCCGACGGCCCCTTCACTCGGCATCGAGCTGATGATCGGCCCAGACGTAGCTCTCCGGCAGCAGCTCCGCCACCGGCACCGCCCGGACCCGATCGCCCGCCCCGACGATGACCCTCAGACCCGGGAAGTAGTCGAGCAGCACCTGACGGCACCGGCCGCACGGTGGGACCACTCCCCGGTCCCGGTCGCCCACGGCGACGATCGTGTCCAGCTCGTACGCGCCCTGGGCGGCGGCCGCGCCGATCACCACCAGCTCCGCGCAGGGGCCACCGGTGAAGTGGTAGGCGTTCACCGCCGTGACGACCCGGCCGTCCCGGGCGCGGGCCGCGGCGGCCATGGTGTGCTCGTCGCCCCGGCAGCGGGTGCGTGCCACCTCCGCGGCGGCCTGCACGAGCGCATGGTCCAGCGGGTCGAGCGGTGCGGTCATGCCTGCCGCCTCGGCTTCGACCAGGGCCAGCGGATCTCGCGTGGCGGGCGGCCCTCGGGGGCGTACTCGTACTTCCAGCCGCGCCGCAGACCGAGCCGCCTGGTGTGGCCGGCGGCGACCCGGCGGTAGGCGTACACGGTGGGCGGGCCGCCGTCCTCGGCCGGGACGGGGACCTGGTACCAGGCCGGCGGGTGGCCGGTGGGGCCGGTCAGTACCGGCAGCACCTCGCCGTCCAGCGGGCCGCCGGTGAAGGGGGTGTTCTCGCTACGCACCCGTCCAGTGTCACAGCCGCCGTCGCCCGGTGTCACCGCAGGCCCGGCCCCCGTCGTCGTCAGCCGGGGCCGCCGCCGTCAGAGCAGATGGGCCCCGTCGGCCACGACCGGGAGCACCCGGCGGGCCAGGGTGCCGACCGGGCCGTCCGCCGACTCCTGGGCGAGCAGCGCGGCGACCGCCGTGGCCGTCTCCGGGTCGGTGGCGGCCGTCGCGGTGAGCAGCGCCACCAGATGGTCCACCAGCCAGCCGCGCAGCTCCCCGGCGGCCGGGCGCTTGCCCTCGTCCAGCCAGATCAGCGAGGTCGCCTCCACCGCCGCTATCCAGGTGCGCACCATCATCCGCAGCCGGGGCCCGGGGGAGTGCATGCCCAGGTGGAAGAGGATCTGCTCGGCGGCGGCCCGGCGCACCTCGTCCACGATCGCGGTGGTCCGGGAGGTCTCGGCCACGCTGCCGCCCCGCAGCAGCGCGCTGAACCCCGCGTCATGCTGGTCCACGAAGGCCAGATAGCGGTCCAGCACCCGGGTCAGCCGCTCGGTGGGCGGCCCGGCGGGCGGTTCGGCGAAGCACAGCTCCAGCTCGTCGGCGGCCGAGCGGAGCGCCGCCTCGTACAACTCCTGCTTGCCACCGGGGAAGTAGCGGTACACCAGCGGCCGGGACACCCCGGCCGCCTCGGCGACCACATCCAGCGAGACGTCCTCGGGCGCCTGGTGGGCGAAGAGGGACAGCGCCACCCCGAGCAGCTGCCGACGGCGCTCCTCGACACTGAGCCGTCGGTACGCGGGGGTGGCGGCACTGGTCATGTCCGCAGCGTAACCCCGGCCCGCCCCGGACCGGCGGGCGAAGGCCGTACGCACCCGGTCCGCCCCCCCGCTTCAGGCCAGCAGCCCGGAGCGGCGCCACATCGCGCGTCCCGGGCCGCGCAGCACCCCGATGTCGTCGAAGAAGTCGGTCAGCCGCTTGGCGCCGGACTGCATGACCTCCCGCCGGTGGCCGCTGGCCCGCACCTGGGCGACGGCCTCGCGGCGGTCCAGGCCCACGTTCTCGTACACCTGCGGGTTGACGAAGCAGACGGAGAACACCTTGGCGGCGTTTCCGCAGCTCAGCCTGGTCAGCTCCTGCTCCCAGCGCGGGGCGGTGACCATCTGGCGGCGCAGCTCCTCGCGGGCGTAGCGGACGTGCCGGGCCTCCTCCACCACATGGATACGGGTCACCCCGCGCACGATCTGCTGGACCCGCTCGTCGGGGAAGGTGAGCCGCTGCATCCAGTCGAGGATCTCCTCGCCGAGCAGGGTCGCGGCGAACGAACCCGGGGTGGTGGAGACGGTCTTCAGGAAGCGGGCGAGGTTGTGGTAGACCCGGGGCACCTGGTACGCCGGGGCCTCGCCCTTCTGGATCATGCGGGCGAACATCATCGAGTGCCGGCACTCGTCGGCGATCTCGGTGAGCGCGTAGCGGACATGGTTGCTGGTGACCGACTTGTCGTAGATATGACGGACCAGCAGCTGCATCAGGATGATCTCGAACCAGATGCCCAGCGAGGCGAGCGAGGCGGCCTCGTGCCGGGCCAGGTCCATCCGCTGCTCCTCGGACATCCGCCGCCACAGCGGGGTGTCGTAGAGGGAGAGCAGCTCCGGCGGCCAGAACCACTTGCCCGGCTCGGGCGGCGAGTCCCAGTCGAGCTCCTTGTCGGGGTCGAAGGAGTGCTTAGCGGACGCCTCCAGCAGCCGGGCCGCCACCTGCTCCCGGTCCCGGAGCGGCCCGAGCGCGTCGCTGAGCAGGCGGATGTCCTGTTCGGTCACGGCGGTCATGACGTGTGCACCTCGCGGCGGGTCGGGTGGGATCGGTGGAGTTACCGGTGGTCACCTCTTATGAGACTGCCTGTCAGCAAGCCCGTCAATGCCTTGTGCGGGACTTCCTCGTACGGGACGTGCCCGGTCGGCAGCGGCGCCCTGGCCCCGCGCTCGCGCCCCGGTGCCGTCCCGGCCGAACCGCCCTCCTCGTCACAGCCGTAGCCGCCTCGGCCCACCCGGCCGACCATCACCGCCCATGGCCGTCATCGCCGTCCGTCCGGTCACATAGTCTGACCGGCATGAGCATGCCGCCGCCTCCGCCCCACCAGCCCTCCGACCAACCGCCCCATCAGCCGAGCGGCCCCTACGGCCCGTACGCCGGTGGGCAGCCCCAGCCCGGGCCCTACGGGCAGCCGGGGCCCTACGGGCAGCAGCCGGCTCCCGGGCCGTACGGGCAGCCGCCGGCGCCGGGGCCCTACGGCGGGGTGCCGCAGCAGTACCCGGGAGGCGGGCCGTACGGCGGGCCGGGTGGGCCGATGGGGCCGCCGCCGCGGCGGAAGCGGGGCGGGATGGTGGCCCTGCTGGTCATCGGCGGGCTGGTGCTGCTCGGCTGCCTCGGCTACGGCGTGAAGATGATCGTGAGCGGGGCCGACGGCGGCGACTCGGCCAAGCGCGGCTCCTCCGACGGCGGCAGCACCGGCCGTGACTCCTCCCGTGACTCCTCCCGCGGCGGCTCGTCCGGCGGCGGTTCCTCGAACGCCTTCCCGGCCGCCGAGTACAAGCTGACCGTGCCCAAGACCCTGCTGGACGGCGAGTACACCCTGCTCCAGGACATGAGCAAGACCGAGGGCTCGAAGCTGACCCAGGAGTCCACGTCGAACGCCCGGGCCGACGGCGCGGCCATCGGGCAGTACACGGCGCAGGGCGCGAGCGGCGGCAAGGTGGTGGTCCTCTCCGGCTTCTACGGGCAGGTCAAGCGGCCGGACCAGGAGCGCGGCTCGGTGCTGCGGGGCGCGGCCACCGCGGAGAACGCCCGAGTGGAGCAGCCCGCCCAGGACGTCACCCCGGCCGGTGCGGACACCACCGTCGAGTGCGCGGTGCTCTCCGCCGCCGGGGCCGAGGCCGGCCAGCGTGTGCTGTTCCCCATGTGCGCCTGGGGCGACGAGAACACCGTGGCGGGCGTGGCCTTCATGGACACCGCCCGGCTGGACAGCAAGGCGGGCGACTTCGACCTGCCCCAGGCCGCCAAGGACACCCTGAAGATCCGCACCGAGACCCGCGCCCCGATCGGCTGAGTCGCCCCGGTCGCGGGCGGCGGCGGCCCCGATCGGCTGCGTACCGCTGAAGCGAGAGCCGCCCCCGCGTCACCGCCCCCGTAGCGCCGCCGCCATCACCGCGCGGGCGATCGGCGCCGCGCTGCCGCCGCCGCTGATGTCCTGGCGCTTGGCCGCCGCGTCCTCCACCACCACCGCGACCGCCACCGCCGGGCGCACCTCGTCCGGGTCCTTCGCCCAGCCGATGAACCAGGCGTACGGGGTGCCGATGTTGTCCATACCGTGCTGGGCGGTGCCGGTCTTGCCGCCGACGATCGCCCCGGGGATGGCCGCCCGGCGGCCGGAGCCGCGCTCCACCGCCTCCACCGTCAGCCGCTGGAGCACCCGCGCGGTCGTCGGGCGCATGGCCCGCCGGTAGGAGGTGCGCAGCTGCCGCCGTACGGTGTCGCCGTCGGCCGTGGTGGTCCGCTCCACCAGGTACGGGTGGGCGATCTCGCCCTCGTTGGCGACCGCCGCGGCCACCATCGCCATCTGGAGCGGGGTGGCCCGGGTGTCGTACTGCCCGATGGACGACAGCGCCAGCCGGTCCACCGTCAAGTCACGGTCGAAGTGGGACCGGGCCACCGCCGAGGGCACCCGCAGCGAGCCGTCGTTGAAGCCGAACCGCCCCGCCGCCTCCAGCATCCCGGACAGCCCCACCTCCACCCCGAGATGGGCCATCACCGTGTTGCAGGACCAGCGGATCGCGTACGCCAGTGAGGCCCTGCCGCAGCCGGTCGCCTCGTTCGGCAGCCGGGTGCGGGTGCCGGGCAGCAGATACGGTTCCGGGGCATCCGTCGGGCCGTCCGGGTCCTCGACCACCCCGGACTCCAGCGCCGCCGCGGCCGTCACCAGCTTGAAGGTGGAGCCGGGCGGATAGGTCTGCCGCAGCGCCCGGTTGAGCATCGGCTGGTCGGTCCGGGCGTTGAGCCGGGCCCACGCCCCGGTAGCCCCCCTCCCCGTACCGGAGAGCGCGGACGGGTCGTAGGAGGGGCTGGAGACCAGGGCGAGGATCCGCCCGCTGGAGGGCTCCAGGGCGGCGACCGCCCCGCGCTTGCCCCGCAGGCCCTCGAAGGCGAGTCGTTGCAGCGGTTCCTCGATGGTGGTCTCGACGTTCCCGCCGGGCGCGCGGGTGCGGCTGAACTCCCGCCAGAGCGGCAGCGCGGTCAGCATGGCGCTGGTCCCGGCCAGCACGGTGTCCTCGGTGTGCTCCAGCAGGGTGGTGCCGTAGGTCTGCGAGGAGTAGCCGGTGACCGGGGCGTAGAGCGGTCCGTCGGTGTAGGTCCGCTCATGGCGCAGCCGCCCCCCGGAGTCCCGGGAGCCGGTCACCGGCCGCCCGCCGACCAGGATGTTCCCGCGCGGCTCGGCGTAACGGGCCAGCGCGGGCCGCCGGTTGGCGGGGTTCTTGTCCAGCACCGGTGCCTCGACCAGCTGCACCCGGACGGCGTTGACCAGCAGCGCGGCGAGCAGCAGCAGGCAGAGACCGGCGGCCCGGCGGATACAGGGGATCACCGGCGGGCCTCCGCACGACCCACGGCGGCGGCGGGGGCGCCGGTCAGGGTGGGCGGCGGGTCCGGGGCGCGGGCCGAGTCGCTGACCCGGACCAGCAGCGCCACGATGATCCAGTTGGTCACCACCGACGAACCGCCCTGCGCCAGGAACGGCATCGCCATCCCGGTCAGCGGGATCAGCCCCATCACCCCGCCCGCGATCACGAACACCTGGAGCGCGGGCACCGTGGCGAGCCCGGTGGCCAGCAGCCGCCCGAACGGGTCCCGCAGGGCGAGCGCGGTGCGGTAGCCGCGGGCCACGAACAGCGCGTAGAGCAGGAACAGCGCGGTCAGCCCGACCAGCCCCAGCTCCTCCCCGGCGGTGGCCAGGATGAAGTCGGACTTGGCGGCGAAGCCGATCAGCACCGAGTCGCCCCGGCCCAGCCCGGTGCCCAGCATCCCCCCGGCGGCGAACGCGAAGAGCGACTGGGCCAGTTGGCCCGGCCCCTGCCCCGCCTCGATGGAGGCGAAGGGATGCAGCCAGTCCTCCACCCGGCCGTGCACATGCGGTTCCGTGCTGCCGACGGCGAACGCCCCCGCCGAGGCGAGCAGCAGGCCCACGGCCACCCAGCTCGCCCGCCCGGTCGCCGCGTACAGCACGATCACGAACATCCCGAAGAACAGCAGCGAGGTGCCGAGGTCCCGCTCCAGCACCAGCACCCCCACACTCACCAGCCAGATCGTCACCACCGGCCCGAGCACCCGGCCGGCCGGCAGCCGCATCCGCCCCAGCGGTCCGCCGTCGCCCCCGGGCAGCGCGTTTAGGTCGCGGTGGCCGCGATGGCCCCGGGCGGCCAGCGCGTCCCGGTTGGCGGCGAGATAGGCGGCGAAGAACACCGCCAGCAGCACCTTGGCGAACTCGCCCGGCTGGAAGGAGAGCGACCCGACCCTGATCCAGATCCTGGCCCCGTTCACCTCGGGGAAGAGGATCGGCACGGCGAGCAGCAGCAGCGCCGCCGCACCGCACACATACGCGTACCGCTGGAGGGCGCGATGGTCGCGCAGCGCCGCCACCACGCCGATGAACAGCGCCACCCCCAGGGTGGACCACACCAGCTGGGTGGGCGCCGCCCGGTCGGCCGGGGTCTCCAGGTCCAGACGGTAGATCAGGACCAGGCCCAGCCCGTTGAGCAGTACGGCGATCGGCAGCAGCAGCGGGTCGGCGTACCGGGCGCACAGCCGTACGGTGAGATGCGCGAGCAGCGCGAGCAGCCCCAGCCCCGCCCCGTACCGGGCGGCATCCGGCGGCACCACCCCGTCCCGGGCGAGGCCGACGGCGACATAGCCGTAGACGGCGATCAGCACGGCGCCGACGAGTAGGCACAGCTCCACCCCCCGGCCCCCGCGCACCCCGCGCGTCCCGCCGGGGCCGGTGGCGTCGCCGTGGCCGGTCGGTGCGATGGCGGTCATGCCGGGAACCTAGCAAGAGGGGGATGATATGTCCGGTATGCGGCACCTTTGGGGTGGGGCGACGGGGCATACGGCAGCCGGCCCCCGGCCCCCGGGTCCCCAGGGTCCCCAGGGTCCCCGGATTCTTCATCCAGGACTCTCCATCCGGGGCCCTCGGTCCAAGGTCCCGGCATCGCTGGTCCCCCGGCCCGACGTCGGGCACCGGCCATCCGGCGCAGGATGGGCAGCGTCCGGAACGCCCACCCACCAGGACCGCGAGGCGACGATGACGACCACCGAGGACACCAGCGGCACCCTGGACGAGGCGCTGGAGCGGCTGCACCGCACCGGGCCGGAGTTCCAGGGGTGGCTGAGCAACCACGGGCCGATGGTGGTGGAGGCGCTGGTACGGGGCGGGCAGTCGCGGCGGGTGCACCGCTGGCTGGACCACTACCAGCGCAGGCTGCACGAGATGCCCGCCCGCACTGAGGAGGTCACCCCGGAGAACTGGCGGGAGGCGCTGGGCGACCCCGCCCGGATCACCGACTGGACCGACCACTTCCGCTGTGAGATCGCCGAGCGGCCCTGGCGCGAGGTGCTCACCGAGTGGTGGCTGCGGCTGCTGCCCGGCATCGCGGCCGGCGCCACCCACCCGGTCATCCGCACCGGCCACGCCGTGCACGCCTTGCTCGGCGGCGAGGAGACCGGGCCCCGTACCGGGGAGCTCGCCCACGCCCTCGGCTACTGGGCGGCCCGCCACCAGCCGCTGCCCCCGCTCACCGAATGGCCGGCCCCCGCCGGGATCCCGGCCGCCCTGGACGCCGTACGGCCCGTCCCGCACCAGGAGGGCGGCATCACCGGCCGGCTGGACCAGCTGACCGGGCTGCCCCAGGCGCCCGCCGCCGACGGCCCGGAGCAGGCGCGGGCGCGGCTCACCGAACTGGTCGCCGCCGCGACGCACCGCTACGGCACCCACGGCCACGGCGAACCGGTGATGCTGGTCCACGCCGCCACCGCGCCCAACGCCGTACTGCGCACCCTGCCCGCGCTGCCCCGGGAGCTGTGGCCGGCCTCGCTGGCGGCGGCCTGGAGCGCCTCCGCCGCGGTGACCGCCGCCTACACCCCGGCCGTTCCCCGGGCCCTGGCCGCTCCCCGGACCCCGGCCGACGCCGGGGAGCTGCTGGCCCGGGCGGCGGCGCACGGCGACGACCATGCCATCAAGTTCGCCGACACCGCGCTGTCCGTGGGCGATCCGGCGGCCTTCGGCGCGGCCCTGCACGCCCTGGAGCTGATCCCCCCGGCGGACGACTGACCATCGCCCCCCCTGTGAGTCAGTCGGTCAGCTCGCGGAGGGTCAGCCGGGCGACCGCGCCGCCGCTCGGCGCGTTGGCGAAGGACAGCTCCGCGCCGATGACCGCCGACTGGCCCGCCGCGATGGTCAGACCCAGCCCGTGCCCCTTGCTGCCGCTCTCGGTGCGGAAGCGCTGCGGGCCGTGCTCCAGCAGATACGCCGGAAAGCCCGGTCCGTGGTCCCGTACCGTCACCACCGGCCCGTTCACCACGACCACCACCGGCGGCCGGCCGTGCTTGCGGGCGTTGGCGATCAGGTTGCCGAGCACCCGCTCCAGTCGCCGCCGGTCCGTCTCCACCCGGGCGTCCCGCACCACCCGCACCCGGACGTCCCCGTCACCCGCGGCCCGTACCGCGCGCTCGGCCAGCGGACCCAGCGCGCACACCTCCGCGTCCAGTTGCTCCGAGCCGGTGTCCAGCCGGGAGATCTCCAGCAGGTCCTCGGTCAGCGCGCGCATCGCCCGCACCCGGTCCCGTACCAGCTCCGCGGGCCGCCCCTCGGGCAGCAGCTCGGCGGCGGCCCACAGCCCGGTCAGCGGAGTGCGCAGCTCATGCGCCACATCCGCGGTGAACCGCTGCTCGGTCTGCAGCTTGCCCTGGAGGCTGGAGGCCATGGTGTCCAGCGCCCCGGAGACCGTCGCCACCTCGTCCTTCCGACGGGACGGGTCCCCGCCGCGCGGATCGCCCACCCGGGCGTCCAGATCGCCCCGGCTGATCCGCCGCGCCACCTGCGCCGTCAGATGCAGCCGCCGGGTCACCCGGGTCACCGCGAAGGCGCCGAGCACCAGGGTGGCCCCGATGGCCAGCACCGAGGAGCCGACGATCGCCTGGTCCAGCCCGCTGATGGTGCCCGCGCTCTGCGAGTAGTCCAGCCGGACCCCGAGCGCCCGGCCGTCCGCCGGTCCGGCGGCCCACATGGTCGGACGGCCGTCGTGGTCGGCCACCACCGTGCCGCGCTCACCACCGGCGGCCAGCTTCCGCAGCGAGGGCGGCAACCCGGCCGGGTCCACCCCCGCGTACGAGGGCAGCGGGTCGCCCGCCTCATAGGCCCGGGTGACGTCCTCCAGCCTGCCCAGCGCCTTCTCCCGGGCCGTGTCCACGGTCTGCCGGGTCACCGAGGCGTGCACCAGCGCGCCCAGCATCGCCGCGAGCGCACAGCACATCACGGTGATGAAGGCGGCCGCCTTCCAGGTGAGCGTCGCCGTCCAGGCCGGCAGCCGGGGCACCCGCATCACCGCGCCCCGGAGGGGGAGGCCTCTGCCGACGGAGAGCCGGACGGAGAGCCGGACGGGGTGCCGCTACGGGACGGCGACGGGGAGCGGGACGGCTTGGCGCTACGGGACGGGGCCGGCCGGACCCGTACGATCTCGTCGCTCGCCGGGAGCATCGCCCGCTGGCGGGCCTCCCAGGTCCAGGTGGTCCGGTACTCGTAGCCGGGGATGCCCGCCGAGACCGCCCGGACCACCAGGTTCCGCCCGGCGATCTGCACGCCCACCACCTGGTCCTCGTCCGACAGGATCCGGTTCAGCCCGCCGCGCTCCGGCATATAGACCCGCAGCCCGGTCTGCTGCTCCTCCATCTCGACGGCGACGATCAGCTCGTCCCGCCCGTCCCCGGTCAGGTCCCGGTAGTACGGCCGCAGCACCGGGCACTGCGCCGGGCGCTCGCGGCACTCGCGGATTCGGCGGACGGTCGTCCGGTAGACCCCGTCCTCGCCCCGGAACTGGTTCGGATCGGCCTTCAGCTCCGCCTGGACCACCGCCACCGGATCCGCCGTGCGCACGTCCCCGCTCGGCAGCCGGATGCCCGGGACCCGCTCGGTCTCGCCCTCGCCGTAGTCGTACGGGGGAGCGGTGACCGGCGGCAGGTCCGGCCAGAGCCGCACCGGCCCGGCGGCCGTGGGTGTCGGCCCGGCGCTCTCCAGCCCGCCCGCGTCACCGCACCCGGTGAGGACCGCCGCCGACAGCAGAACAGCGGCCCGGACCGCCGTACGCGTCCTACGGGAGCGGGGCGGAGTGGCCGTTGGCGGCGGGCGGCGGCTCACGTGCGCGGTGCTCCTCGTGCTGGCGACCCCTTCCGGTGGGGACGGCGGGGCGGATGATCTGATCCGCCGCCCACCTTATGGCGCGGGAACCTCATGTGGAGGTTAGGTGCCTTTTGTCCACAGCCGGTCACCGCGCCTGACCGGAGCCGCCCGACCGTCTCCCGGCCGCCTGCGCCCGGCCGTCTGCCGGCAGGTGCCCCGCCCGGCCGCCGCCCCCGGCCGTCTCCTGGCCCCTGCGCCCGGCCGCCGTGCCCGGCCGTCTTCTGGCCCCTGCGCCCGGCCGCCGTGCCCGACCGTCTCCGGGACGCCCTCTGGTGCCCGGGCCGCCGCCCCCGGCCATCTCCTGCCCCCTGCGCCCGGCCGCCGTGCCCGACCCCGTCTCCGGGACGCCCTCTGGTGCCCCGGCTGCCGCCCCTGGCCGTCTTCTGGCCCCAGAGCCCGCGGCCGCCGGGCACCCGGCCGCCGCCCCTGGCCCGTCTCCCGGCTCAGTGTCCCCGGTCCTCCGGGCCGACGGCCCGATACGCGTCCAGCAGCTCCCGCTCCCGCTCGGCGCTGAGACCGGCGCGGCGGGGGCGGTCCAGGCCCTCGGCGCGCTCCCACTCCAGGGTGTCGGCCAGCAGCTCCGCCACCGGGCGGTTCCGCAGCCCGGCGGCCCGGGCCGCGGTGCCGCCGCGCGCCGAGAAGCCCTCCCACCCCGGCATGACCGCCCACATGGCCAGCGACTCCTCACCCATGAACTGCTCCACCCCTTGCTCCAGCAGCCAGTCCCGCCCGGCGCCCACCACCGGGCCGGTGTGGCCCCCGGCGGCCCGGGACAGCTCGACCCACTCCCCGAACGGCACGACCGGGCCCACCGCGTCGAAGGTGCCGGTGGTCCCGGCCGTTGCGGCGTCCAGCAGCCAGGCCGCCAGGTCCCGTACGTCCACGGCCTGGGTCGGCACGTCGGGGGTGGCCGGGACCAGCATCGGCCCGTGCGGGTCGCGCGCGGCCCGGGCCGCCCAGTAGCCGGTGCGCCCGGTGTGGTCGCCCGGTCCGCCGATCAGCCCCGCCCGGGCGATCAGCAGCCGGTCGCCGACCGCCGCGGTGGACGCCTGCTCACAGGCGACCTTGGCCTCGCCGTAGCTCTCCCGGGCCACCTCGGCACGGTCCGTCGGGTCGAGCAGCGCCGCCGACTCGTCGGCGCCCACGACCGCGTGCGAGGCATACGCGCTGACGGACGACACATACGTCCAGTGCCGGGTCCGGCCGCCGAGCGCGTCCAGCGCCTCCCGGACGAAACCGGGCTGCCAGGACACCTCGATCACCGCGTCCCAGTCGCGGTCCAGTAGCGGCGCGTACGCGGCCGGGTCCCGCCGGTCCGCGACCACCAGCTCCGCACCCTCGGCGATCTCCCCGCTCTCCCCACGGGCCAGGCAGGTCACCCGATGGCCCCGCGCCACCGCCTGCCGGGACAACTCCCGCCCCAGCCAGGCCGTTCCACCCAGAACCAGCATCTCCATGGCATCCATGGAGCCAGCCAAGCACCCACCCGGCCCCCGCCCCCAGCGGACTTCGCCGACAGCGGACCCCGTTCGCCCGGAGCGGATCACCCGCCTGTCCGGGCGAGGCGACCGCCGCCGCCCCAGAGGCCGTCAGACCGCCCCGGCGAGCAGCCGCTCCGCCTGCCCGGAGTCGAGCTTGCGCTCCGCACCGCAGGCCGTGCACTGGGTGCGGTAGGAGGTGGAGACCCGGAACAGCGGTACGAAGAACAGGGTGAACTTGGTGGTCCGCTTGCGCAGCGGATGCGCCACCTGGGCGCCGCAGTTGCCGCACACCAGGCTCAGCACGGCCAGTTGCCGCAGATACGCCTTGGTACCGAAGAGGACGAGCACCCGGCACCTCCCTCTCCGCTCTCGCTGCTGTCGTTCCCGACCTCTCCAACGTCCCCGTCAGGCGAGTCGTTCCCCCCCATGCTCCCTGCCATGGCCCAGCGCCCGCCGGCAGAGGGCCAGCAGCTCCTCGTCCCGGTGGATGTCCTGGTGCCCGGCGTGCTGTCCGGCCACCTGCTCGGCGGCGTTGTGCCGGCGCGGCCGGGCCAGCTCGGCCCGTAGCAGCGCGGCCGCCTCCGCCGGGACCGGGCCCCGCTCGGCCAGGCAGCGCGCCACGGCCGGCCTGACGTGACGGTTCTCCTTCCAGGCGGCCACCAGCACCGGCAGCGACTCCTCCGCGCTGCCCGTCACCGCCCACAGCGCTGCCGCCGCGTCCACCCGCAGCGACGCGACCGGCGCCATCATGCAGCTGCGCAGCTCGGCGGCGGTCGCCCCGGCGGCGGGGCCCATCGCGCCCGCCACCTGCGCCGCCCGCCGCCGGTGCCCGGCCTCCGGGTACCGCAGCAGCGCGCGCAGCCCCGGCACCGCGGTGTCCGTGTCCGCCTCCACCGCCCACAGCGCCCGGGCCGCCGCGGCCGCCACCGCCGGGGTGCCGTGCGCCAGCAGGGTCCGCAACTCCCCGGCGGCCGCCCCGCGCGCCTCCGCGCCGATCGCGGCCAGCGTCAGCAGCGCCCGCTCCACCATCCGGTCCCGCTGCGCCGCCGGGGCGCCGTGCAGCATCCGCAGCACCTCCGGCAGGGCCTCGGCCCCGCCCACCCGGGCCAGCGCCGCGAGCAGCGGCTCCGCCGTCTCCGCGAGCCTGCCGTCCAGCGGCAGCCGGGCCAGCCTGCGCCGCAGCGCCGGCACCAGCGGGGCCGCCGCCCCGCCCAGCCGGGGGATGGCGCGCAGCAGCCGCCCGTCCGGCTCCGGATGCCCCAGCGCCCGGGCCAGCCCCGGCACCGCCCGGGCGTCCCCGGCCCGGGCGAGCGCCAGCAGGGCATGGCCGCCCGTACCCAGGCCGTCGTCCTGCTCGGCCGCCCACGGGGCGGTGGCCATGGCAGCCGCCTCCGCCAGCGCGTCGGACGCCGGACGGGCCAGCGCGAACAGCTCCTCCAGCCGGACCGCGGCGGCCCGCGCCAGCCAGGGGTCCGCCTCCGCGAGCTGCGCCCCGATCAGGGCCACCACCTCGTCGTACGAACCGCGCCACACGCGTAGCAGCTCGCCGCAGACCCAGACGGCGTCCGCGCGCCGGCCCCGGTCGGGACTGCGCAGCTGCACGGTCACCAGGGCGGTGCGGTCGGCGACCCGGTCGTTCAGGGCGCCATGCAGGGTACGGAGCAGATCGTCCGCCCAGGCCGTGCCCCGTTCGCCCCGCTCAGCGGCCCGGGACCCCTCCCGCGAGGGCCGCGCCTGCCCCAGCAGGATCGGCGCCGGCTCGGCGGCCCCGTCGGCCCCCGGCCCGTAGACCTCCGACCCATCCGCCCCCGGCCCGTAGACCTCCCCGGGCAGGGCGTCGAAGGGTCCGCCCAGCGCCTCCGGTGGCACGCCCCAGGCGGACCGCGCCCAGATGGCGAAATCCAGCCCCTCAGGCTGCCCGTATCCGCCGTACCGCGCGCCGGCGGACGGCTCCGCCGCGGGCGAAAGCTGCGATCCCGGCGCGGACGATCCCTGTGCCCCCTGCGCCGGCGATCCCGCCGCGGGCGCCTCCCGCAAGGCGGCGAGCAGCTCGGTGACCCGGGCAACCACATCCCCCGGCAGCCGGGCCGGGGCGCAGCGGGCCAGCCGGGTCAGCGCGGCCAGCCGGACCGCCGGGTCCTGGGCGGCACCCATGAGCCAGCCCAGCCAGTCGGTGATCTCGTCCCGCAGGGAGGCGTACCGCAGCGCCAGCCGCCCGATCGCCTCGACCAGCGCGAGCCGCACCTCGGTCTCCGGCTCCGTGGTCAGCCGCTCCCGCAGCAGGCCCAGCACCCGGGCCGGGTCGCCGTGCATCGAGGCCAGCGCCCCCGGCACGGCCAGCCGCACCTCGGGGTCCCGGTCCCCGAGCAGCCCCACGAACACCTCCGCGCCGGCGGCGACGGCGGCCGAGGCCATGGCGTAGTTCGCCGCGTCCTCGAACCCCTCGTCCTCCGGGTCGAGCGCGGCCATCTCGTCGTCGCCGTCCAGGTCGATGCCGCCGACGCTGGCCAGCAGCTCCACCACGCAGCCCCGGTCCCGTACCGCCGGGTCCGCCACCAGCTCCAGCAGGAACGGGATGCAGGCGAGCGTGGAGTCGTACACATCACCCTGGTGGTGGACGGCCCCGTACATGGCGTCGAGCGCCGCCTCACGCTCCCCCGGGTCGACCGACGCGAGCCCGCGCAGCAGCCCGGGTACGTCGTCCGCCGGTCCGTAGGCATGACTCAACGAGGCCCAGTCGACCTCCTCGATCCCCCTGAACATGCCATCCCTCCCCGCCAGCCCTGCACTTGGGGGCAATAGTGCACCACAAGCCCGAGACCGATGCCCCGGCAATCGGACACCTTTCAACGGCTTTTCCGCGAGTCGGCACGGGGTGCCGCAGCTGGCCGAAAACCACCCCCACCCGCCCCCTTCAACCCCCGGGCCCGCGCCCAAGCGGGTCCCCCTCGGGCCCCCGCAGCCGCAGTACGGTGGTCACGGTGTGCCGGGTGGTGCCCGTCGCCACCTCCGCCAGCAGCCCCGGTTCCACCTCGCGGTACGCCACATCGCCGAGCCCCACTGCCATCGCGGTGGCCTCCCCGCCGGCCGGCCGCCGGCGCAGCACCGCGCCCGCCCCGGCCCGTAGCGCGGGCGGCAGGGGACTGCTCACCACCGGAGTGTCGTCGTCCGGCAGCACCACCACCAGCGAGACCGGGCGCTCGGCGGGCCCGGTGAAGCCGACCACCGCCGCCTCCCGGGTGTCGGTGTGCCGCAGCTTGCGCCAGGCCCGTACGCCCGGCCGGTACGGCTGGTCCAGCCGCTTGACGACCAGCCCCTCCACCCCGATCCCCGGCAGTGTCTCGAACCAGGTGGCGGCCAGTTCCGGGTCGGTGGTCATCGGTACCGGCTGGAGCGGTGGCCCCAGTTCCCCCAGCAGCCGCACCAGCCCCTCCCGCCGCACCGAGTACCGCATCCCCCGCAGATCCTCCCCGCCCACCCCCAGCAGATCGAAGGCGGCGTACGAGGCCGGCAGCCGCTCGGCGAGGCGCGGCGCCCGCCCTGGAGTCGCGGCGGCCCGGCCCTGCACGGCGGCGAAGTCGATCCTCCCCTCCCGCCACACCACCACCTCCCCGTCCAGCACCGTCCCCTCCGGCAGCCGCCCGGCCGCCTCCGCCAGATCCGGGAACGCACCGGTCACGATCCGCCCCGACCGAGCCTGCAGCACCACACCTCCCTGCCCGCCCATCCGGAACACCACCATCCGATGCCCGTCGAACTTCGGTTCGTACGCCAGTCCCCGCTCGCGCGGCAGCACGCCCACCGTCTCGGCCAGCGCGACCCGCACCGGCGGCGTCAGGGGCCCGAGCCCCCTCACGGCAGCCGTCCCGCGCGCTCCGGGTCGAGGAGCGGGGCCAGCAGATCCCCGTACCGCTCGAACCGCGCCGGCAGATCGGCGGGCAGGAACACCAGGCGCTCGGCGTCCCGGCAGGCGTCGACCTCCTCCCAGGTCACCGGCGCCGAGACGGCCGGCAATCGGCGGGCCCGCAGGGTGTAGGGGGCGGCTGTGGTCTTGGCGGCGGCGTTCTGGCTGTGGTCCACGAAGACCTTGCCGGGCCGCAGCGCCTTGGCCATCCGGTGGACGACCTCGCCCGGCAGGGCCGCCTCCGCCTCCCTCGCCAGCAGCCGTGCGTAGGCGGAGACCCGCTCCGAGGGCGCCGGCTCCAGCGCCGCGTACAGATGCATGCCCTTGGCGCCGGAGGTCTTGGCGTACGCCTCCAGCCCGTCGGCCGCGAGCCGCTCCCGCAGCCACCGGGCGACCCGGCAGCAGTCCACCACGGTCGCCGGTGAGCCCGGGTCCAGGTCCAGCACCAGCCGGTCGGCGATCGCGGGGGCGGCGGCCCGCCACTGCGGGGTGTGCAGCTCGGCCACCAGGTTGGCCGCCCACATCAACGAGGGCAGGTCCTCGACCAGCACCTGGTGGGCGCCGGGGTCGTCGGAACGGGGCACCGGGGCGACCCTCACCCAGTCGGGTGTGCCGGGCGGAGGGTTCTTGGTGAAGAACAGCTGCCCGTCCGGGCCGTCCGGATAGCGCAGGAAGGAGAGCGGCCGGTCCCGGAGATGGGGGAGGAGATGGGGCGCGGCGGTGGCGTAGTAGTGCAGCAGCTCGCCCTTGGTCGTCCCGGTGGCCGGATGGATGACCTTGTCGAGGTTGCTGAGGGCCAGCCGCCGCCCCTCCACCTCCGTGATCGGCGTCATAAGATGAGAATCCCATAAAACCGTACAAACCATCCCCCACCCGAAAGGGATGAAAGTGCGATCCATCTGGAACGGCGCGATCTCGTTCGGCCTGGTCAGCATCCCCATCAAGCTGGTGAACGCCACCGAGAACCGCTCCATCTCCTTCCGCCAGGTGCACGTCGAGGACGGCGGCCGCATCCGCTACCGCAAGGTGTGCGAGCTGGACGGCGAGGAGGTGGCCTCGGCGGAGATCGGCAAGGCGTACGAGGAAGCCGACGGCACCATGATCCCGATCACCGACGAGGACCTGGCCGCCCTGCCGCTGCCCACCGCCAAGACCATCGAGATCGTCTCCTTCGTGGCGGCCTCCGAGATCGACCCCATGCAGATGGACACCGCCTACTACCTCTCCGCCAACGGGGTGCCGGCGGCCAAGCCGTACACCCTGCTGCGCGAGGCGCTCAAGCGCAGCGACCGCGTGGCCATCGCCAAGTTCGCCCTGCGCGGGCGGGAGCGGCTGGGCATGCTGCGGGTCGTGGACGAGGTGATCGTGATGCACGGGCTGCTCTGGCCGGACGAGATCCGCCGCCCCGAGGGCGTCGCCCCGGAGACCGACGTCACGGTGCGCGACGCCGAGCTCGACCTCGCCGACGCGCTGATGAACACCCTCGGCGAGGTGGACCTCGACTCACTGCACGACGACTACCGGGAGGCGGTCGAGCAGATGATCGCCGCCAAGGCCGAGGGCGTCGAAGAGCCCGCCCCCGCCCCCAAGGGCGAGCGCGGTGGCCAGGTCATCGACCTGATGGCCGCCCTGGAGAGCAGCGTACGGGCGGCCCGCGAGGCCCGCGGCGAGGACGAAGGTACCCAGGAAGGCGGCTCGGTCACCGAACTCCCCTCCCGCGAGCCGCAGAAGCCCGCCACCCCCTCCCGCGCCAAGAAGACCCCCGCCAAGTCCAAAGAACCCAAGTCGGCCTCCGGCAACGGCTCGACCGCCAAGACAGCAACCAAGAAGGCGGCCCCCGCCGCCAAGTCCACCGCCAAGAAGTCGGCGGCCAAGACCACCGCCAAGAAGACCGCCGCCAAGTCCGAGTCCGCCTCCCCGTCCAAGTCGACCGCCGCCAAGTCCGGCCGCAAGCGCGCCTCCTGACCCCGGCGAACCACCCGCTCCCCAGCCCGCCCCATCCGCCCCGCCCCCGGCTCCGAATCCTTCGCGACCCGCCCCTCGTACCGGCCCCCTACCGGCGCACCGCCACGGGAACCGCACACTGGTCCCCTACGCCCTACGCCCTACGCCCGTACCGGCCGCCCAGTGCGCCCCCGCGCTCGGCGCTTCGCGAATGGAGACCCCCATGCCCAAGTCCCCCGAAGTCGGCTCCCCCGTACCGGACTTCACCCTCCCCGGCGGGGTCCTCGCCGACGGCGACTTCCAGCGCCGCGACTACACCCTCTCCGCCGAGCAGGGCACTTTGCTGGTGCTCGCCTTCTATCCCGGGGACGACACCGCCGTCTGCACCCGGCAGTTGTGCTCCTACTCCTCCGGCCTGGAGGCGTTCACCGACCTCGGGGCGCAGGTCTGGGGCATCAGCCCGCAAGGTGTGGACAGCCACGAATCCTTCGCCCGCCGACACGGCCTGCGCATGCCCCTGCTCGCCGACCCCGACCGCACGGTGGCCCGCTCCTTCGGCATCACCGCCCCCGGCATCGGCCTCCGCCGGGCGGTCTTCCTGATCGACGCCGACTCCATCCTGCGCTGGAAGCACGTCTCCCTGCTGGGCGCCACCTTCCAAAGCGTGGACGAACTCTCCCGCCACCTGGCGGCCGCCTCGACCACCCCCTGACAAGCTGCCCCTGCTCCACCGCCCGGCGGGGCAGCCCTACCCCTCCACCGCGATGGCCGTCAGTACCAGTCCGTCCTTCGCCATCCACCGCCCGGAGAACCTGGTCAGCGGCCGGCCCAGCAGCTCCGGTCCCGGCACCAGGATCCGCGCCTCGAAGGTGCCGTCCGCCAGGATCGCCACCGAGGCCTCCTGGAAGTCCAGGAACCGTCGGGCCAGCGGGAACCACGCCTTGTACACGGACTCCTTGGCGCTGAACAGCACCCGGTCCCAGGCCGGCCCGCCCGTCGGCAGGGCGGCCATGGCCGCCAGGTCCTCCGGGCGGGCGATGGCCTCCAGCACGCCCTCCGGTACGGGTGCGTCCGGCTCCGCGTCGATACCCAGCGCCGCCACCTCACCGCTCCGCGCCACCGTGGCGGCGCGGTAACCCGCGCAGTGCGTCATGCTGCCCACGACACCGTCCGGCCAGCCGGGCGCCCCCCGCTCGCCGGGCAGCAGCGGCGCCGGCGGGTACCCGAGCTTCGCCAGGGCCTCCCGCGCACAGGCGCGCACCGTGGTGAACTCGACCCGCCGCTTGGCGACGGCCCGCGCGATCACCGCCTCCTCCTCCGGGAACAGCGGCGTCTCCAGCCGGTCCCCGAAGGTGTGCACACTCACCACACCCGGCGGCAGCAGCTCCTCGATCACGCCCCCACCCTCCCCGCGACCTCGTCCGGTACGTCCCGCGCCGGCACGATCTGCCGCGCCAGGTCCTCCCGCAGCCCGAACCGGCGCCACTCGCGCGGATAGCCGAGCGACACCTCCTCGAACCGCACCCCGTCGTACACCGTGCGCCGGGGGATGTGCAGATGGCCGTAGACCACCGCCTCCACCCCGAACCGGGTGTGCCAGTCAGCCGTCCGCTCCGTCCCGCACCACTGCGCGAACTCCTGGTACGTCATGATCCTGGTCGGTTCCCGCACCAGCGGCCAGTGGTTGACCAGCACCAGCGGCAGATCACCCGCCACCTCCGCCAGCCGCCGCTCGCTCTCCGCCACCCGCGCCGCACACCACTCCGCCCGCGACGCATACGGATCCGGGTGCAGATAGAACTCGTCCGTGCACACCACACCCGTCTCATGGGCGAACGCCAGAGACTCCTCCACCGTCGACGTCCCCGGCGCCAGCCAGGAGTAGTCGTACAGCGTGAACAGCGGCGCGATCCGCACCGGCCCTCCCGCGCCGGTCCACACCGGGTACGGGTCCTCCGGCGTCAGCACCCCCAGCCGCCGGCACATCTCCACCAGCGCCTCATACCGCGCCACCCCCCGCAGCGCCAGCGGGTCCCCCTTCCCCTCGTCTTTCTTCTCCACCGTCCACAACTCATGGTTCCCAGGCGCCCACACCACCTGCTCGAACCGGTCCCGCAGCAGCCCGAGCACCCACTCGATGTCCTCGAACCGCTCCCCGACGTCCCCCGCCACGATCAGCCAGTCACCCGGTGACCCGGGCTCCAGCTTCTCCACGATCGCCCGGTTGTCCGCATACGACACATGCAGGTCGCTGACCGCACGCAACACGCTCTCGGTCCCCCTCATCCCGCCACCCTAACCCGCCCCTTGCACGCCTCCACGGGGCCGCGCCTTCGGGCACCTTCCCACCCCCTCCCACGTTGCCCACTCACAACGATCAGCAGCCTCAAGGGGGACCGCATGCGCAAGATACCGAGCAGGCCATGGGCCATCACGGCGCTGGTGGTGGCCCTCGCCGCCGCCGGCCTCGGGATGTACTGGTTCCAGCCCTGGAAGCTGTGGCAGGACGAGACCCTCCACGAAGCCCTCCCGGCGGCCGCCGCCCCCACCACCCCCGGCTCCACCTCCACCCCCACCCCTCCCCAAACCCTGGCAACCGGCGACCTCATCAGCCACGAGCACACCACCTCCGGCACCGCCAAGCTCGTCCGCCTCGGCGACGGTTCACACGTCGTACGTCTGGAGGGCCTGGACACCAGCAGCGGCCCCGACCTCCGCGTCTGGCTCACCGACGCCCCGGTAAAGGAGGGCCGGGCCGGCTGGTTCGTCTTCGACGACGGCAAGCACCTCAGCCTCGGCAAGCTCAAGGGCAACAAGGGCGACCAGAACTACCCCCTCCCCACCGGCACCGACCCCGCCGACTTCACCAGCGTCACCATCTGGTGTGACCGCTTCGACGTCTCCTTCGGCGCCGCCGAACTCACCAAGACGTAGCTATGGCTCCGGCGGCATACTGAGCCCCGACCCGCCCGCCGCCCCCCGGTCATCGGCAGGCGGCATCCGGGAAGGGGAGACGCATGCCGCTGGAGTTCGGGCTGTGGCGGGTGGACGACAAGCCGACCAGGGTCGTCACCCGGCCGATGCCCTCCGAGAGCCGGCTGGAAGAGCTCATCGAGGCCGACCCGGACATCCTGGGCGACCGGCTCCTCCTCATCGGCCGCCAAGTGCCCACCCTGCACGGCAAGTTCGTCGACCTTCTCGCCCTGGACGCGGAAGGCGCCCTGCACGTCCTGGAGCTCAAGCGGGACCGCACTCCCCGTGCCGTGGTGGCCCAGGTCCTCGACTACGGCTCCTGGGCGCAGGGGCTCACCAACGAGGACGTCCGTGACATCTACGCCACCTACGCGAGCCGCCGCGGCCTGCCCCAGCTGGACGAGGCCTTCGCCCTGCGCTTCGGCGGCAGCCCGCCGGACGTACTGAACGCGGCCCACCATCTCACGGTGGTCGCCGGTGAGATGGACGCGGCGACGGAGCGGATCGTCACCTACCTGGCGAACGGCTTCCAGGTACCCGTGAACGTTCTCTTCTTCCGCTACTTCGAGGACGAGGGACGCGCCTATCTCGCCCGCACCTGGCTGATCGACGAGGCGGAGGCCGCGGTGGCGCCGTCAACCGACCCCAAGGCCCGCGGCAAGCAGGAGCCCTGGAACGGGACCGACTGGTACGTCTCCTTCGGCGACGACCCCGGCAGCCGCTGCTGGGAGGACGCCCGCCGCTTCGGCTTCGTCTCCGCCGGCGGCGGCGAGTGGTTCTCCCGCACCCTCCGCTCCCTGCCCCTCGGGGCACGTGTGCTCACCCACATCCCCAAGGCCGGATACGTAGGCATCGGCACCGTCTCCGGCGAGCCGCAGCCCTTCGAGGACGCCGTCCTCACCGTGGACGGAGAGCCGCGCCGCATGCTCGACCTCCCCCTGGAGGGCGTCTACCGCCAACCCACCGAAGCCTCCGCCCCCGAGGACCGCCGCGAATGGGTCGTCCCCGTCACCTGGGAGCGATCCGCCCCCCGCGAGGCAGCCCTCTGGCGCCCCGGCTTCTTCGCCAACCAGAACTCCGCCTGCAAACTGCGCGCCCGCTTCACCATCGAAGAGGTCTCCCGCCACTTCGGCCCACCCCACACCCCCGACGTCGACTGACCGCTGCCAATCCACGTCTCGAAGGAATGACCATGGATGACGAGATCCAGTTGATCAGGGACGGCGAAAGCCTGGCGGTCGTCGGCTCCCCGCCCACCGTCGAACGCTTCCTTGTCTCGGAAGGGCTTCCGTCGCGGGGCCTTGGCCGGCGACGGTTCCGTTCCGCCCCCGGCAACGCGGCCGGCGCCGCGCAGGCAGATTCCGATATGGCCGCCGGCTCAGGTCGCTGGGTGAAGCTGACCGAGGAGTCCGCGCGGCGCATCGACGAGTTCGGGCTGAGGGAAAGCGCCACGACGGGCCTGAGCACGGGTGTGCTGAAGGGCGACAAGAGCCAGATCAAGGGATTCGTCGAGTGCACGAAGGGGGCGGGCCCCCTCAAGGGCAGTCCGGCACAGCTGGCCAATGTCGCGGCGGTCATGGCGCAGCTCGCGATGCAGCAGGCCATGGACGAGATCACCGACTATCTCGCCACGATCGACGAGAAGGTCGACGACGTGCTCCGGGCCCAGGAGGACGACGCCTTGTCCAAGATGGTTGGTGCGGAGTTCGTGATCGAGGAGGCCATGAGCATCCGGGATGAGGTGGGCCGGGTCTCCGACATCACCTGGTCCAAGGTGCAGGCCACGCCGCAGACGATCGCGAGGGCCCAGGTGTACGCGCTCCGGCGGCTCGACGCGCTCGCGGAGAAGATGGAGCGCAAGGCCAAGATCGGTGAACTCGCCGCGGCGGCGGAGGAAGCCGGGTCCCAAGCGTGGCAGTGGCTCGCCGTCCTGGCTCGTTGCTTCCACCTGCAGGACGCGATAGCCGTGCTCGAACTCGACCGGGTGCTGGACGCCGCTCCGGAGGAGCTGGACCGGCACCGTGGCGGGATTCGGATCGCCCGGCAGAAGCGGCTGGATCTCATCTCGCGAAGCACCGAGCGGCTGGTGGCCCGGATGAACGCGGCCGCCGACGAGGCCAACGCCAAGGTACTGCTGCACCCGACCAAATCCCCGGCCGTGGTCCGGTCGAGCAACCAGGTCGTGGCAGGCGTCCAGGACTTCCACGTACGGCTCGGTATCGAGTCCGGTCGCCGGTCGTCGGACACAAGGCGATGGACAGCCGCTGCGGCGGAGGTGAGGGACAAGGTCCTTGAAAGGGGGGCGAAGGGCGTCGGGGTCGCGCGAAGTCTTGGCAACGAGTCCCTGGGACGGGCCGGTTCGGTCAAGGACAAACTCGTCGGCGGGATCGCCGAACGAGCACGCCGTCGCCATGGCGACCAAGAGGAAGTTGCGGAAGGCTGAGCAGGCGGCGACTGCCGGGCACAACGGCTTCTACCAGACTGGACCAGTGCTGCGCTCCAACCTGACCGCACATCGACAGGTGGCACAGAGGTGCTCTGTGCTCGGCAGCGACCACTGCCCCTTCGAGCACCCTGCGCTGACGATGGGCCGGTGCGGCCTGCGCCTGCCGAACACGGACATCGGTCCGCGATGAGCCCGAAACGGCCAGATCAGTCTCGAACGGGTCCGTACCTCAGGAGTCCTCTGCCGTGATCCCACCCAAGGCCCGCCGACCGCGCCCCCTTCGCTCCTGGCGCCCGCCGGGCGCCGCTCGTCACAGCGCACCGCCATGCTGTCCGTCGCCTGGGGTGGTGGTCGCCGGGTGTCCTTTGGCGTCACCTTTGCCGCTGGGGGAGACGGCGGCGCCCCGAGCACGATGTCCGCCCCGGCGTCCACCCTGTCGATATGGCAGGACAACCGGACACATCTGGCCGGCGCCGACGCGGTCACCATCGCCGGTACCTCCGCCGGCTGAACTTCCGTCGCCACACGCCCTCGTCCGTGAGCGCAGACCGCGCGCTGCATCGCCCGCAGTGACCACTCGCCGAGCTTGCTCCACCTTTGTACGCTCCAGGCGGCACACGGGGGCGCACACGCGAAGACCCCGACCTCAGGGCTTCCGCTGATGTCGGGGTCTCTGGCACTTCTTGTGAAGTGCCCCCGGCAGGATTCGAACCTGCGCACGCGGCTCCGGAGAACGTGGCTCCAGTGGGCGTCACGCACCCTTGACCGGCGGAACTGGGGAACGAGCCCTGTCGGCAACGGGTTCACATGTCGCTCACGCGGAAGTGGCCTTGAACTATGCGGGAGGCACAGTCTATGCAGGGAGCCTAATTGGCTACCACAATCACTCCAGATCGCTGCGCGCTAGTAACTTCAGCTTCGCTCAGGCCAGAGGCTCGCGAAATCTTGGCCCCGAACAGGTGTCGATTGAATGATCGGACGGAAATCAGCTCTCCATCGAGCAAAGAGTATGTCAAAATCTCGCCGGACTCGGAAATCACGAGGAGTAGAGATTTTTGCTGCGAAATTTGGGCTACCCACGACTCGGCACAGAGCTCGACAGACCAAAGCTGCTCCCATTTGCCTGGACGTGTACGCCACAGTGAAATGGTAGAGCTCTGGACTAGGGCAGCCAGGTCGTCCCCTTCATCGAAAGCAATGTGGCTACAGTCGGAGAGTCTTGGCATTACCGATTCAAGATCAGTCTTGGGAAAGCTTAGGAGTTCGCCAGTCCGACCTGAAGTGTAGATCACCTCTCCGCCATCCAAGATTTTCGGGAAGAAGTCTTCGGCGGAAAGAGAAGATTCGACGCCGACATCCAATTCGTCGACCTGCGACCATTCAGGTCGACTCGTGGAATACTCGAAGATCTTGGTCCGATGCGTAGATTTCGCCCACACGCGCAGAGCGGAGTCCGACTGGAAGTAGGAGAACGACAAAGCATCATTCTCTCCTACCCTTCCGGGGGTAGCGAGAGTTTCACCCGTTTCAGCGTCCAAGATTGTCCAGTTTAATCCGCCTCGGTTACGGCTGGCTACAAGCACCTCCTTGTCGCCCCACATCATGGCGCTATTCACAGGCTCCTCAAACTCTCGAATTACCTCCTGTGTGGCATTGGAGACGATGAATGTTTTTTCTCCATCAGAATACCCCCACCACCTTCCCAATGGACCGGTGAAAATGCCAGAACGCCACCAGGCGAACAAGGGATCTCCTCCATTCGCCAACTGGATACTTACAGGTTCAGACGTAAGATTCCCGTCAGGCCATCGCAGGACTGAAGCTTTGAACCCGTCGCCATGACCGAAAGGATCTATCAGGCACGCACTGATGGCACCATCTGAGTGATCGATGACTTGCGTGATACGCCTAGCGCTTACCAGAAATCTACTACCCTTCAGTGTCGTATTAGTGAAGTCTGTATCTCGCTTATCAATTTCCCCGAGGTCGACTTCTTTGAGGATTGCCCCCTGGAGGTCCGAGCCGCGGAATGAAATTTTTGGCAGATGGATTCCCCCTCTGCGAAATCCGGTCAGATCAATGCCTTTCAGGTTCCTACCATCGAGGCTTCCGCCCGAGTATCCGAGCAGGTTGGCGCAGTTCCCGCCAAGAGCCCGCGGGTTAAGCAGGTCGCGAGTAGATTGCATGTGGCGGACAAGGATCTCCTCGTAATTTGGGTGCTCTTGAATCATACTGCTTAGAAAGTCGTGAACAACTGGATTAAATTCGTCCGTGCCAAAATTTTCTGCCAGTGCACTACCAGACTCCGGCTCAATCTGGTTGATGTCAGGCAAGGAGCCGTCAGCGCGCCGTTGGGAAAAATATCCCGACCAAGAATAGGATTCTTTATCCGGATTGCCTGATCGCGGAATGATCCCCAAGAAGTCTCCAGCAAGCAGCCCCAGTTCTGCTGCATACTTGTAGGCGGTAAGGAACTCCAGCAGGGACTTATGTGATGGGCCGTAGTCTCCTTCAGCGTTGCGAACCAGCATCCCCTGGTTACGCATGTCCTGTTCCCAGTAGTCGAGATCTTTAGCCCTCTCGACGACTGAACCGAAGCAAGCCCGCAACTTGTCAGGGAATTCGCGATAATTGAGCGTGAGCTGGTTCGTTCTCAGCATTTCCCATGAGATCTCACTGAGGAACAACAGCTTGTCTGCGAGTGACGTAAAAGTCCGGTTTGAGGTTACATCGCGGTCCATCTTTCGTCTGATGGCGTAGAGGTAGATCCGCGTTAGATCGACAGGTGCTCCGCTTTCAATCTCAGGCAGTGCGTCGATAACCAGCTCAGACATGACGGGCCTACGCATCAGGTCTCGTACGTGCTCATGAGACATGACGGACTCTACCTTTTCGGGACCGAGGAGATGCCCAAGCATCTTCTCGATCTGGGCGTCATCGAAAGGGACGAGCTCAACAATCTCGAAGGTAGGGCCGTCCGATGGATTCCCGGTCGAGGATGCGGAACTCTGGCCTCGAGCAGATCGCGAGCCTCTTTGGCTTCGGGAAAATGCTCTGTCCTGCTGCTAAGAAGAACCTTCGCCCCCGGTTCGACAGCTTTGGCCAGCTCCCAAAAATTGGCCACCATAGTGTTACGGTCGATCCGCGAGGCCATCTCGTCGAACCCGTCAAAGATTAGCAGCAATCGCCCCATTCGATTCAGTACGCGGAATACGTCGTAACTGCGGAGCCCGATCTTATGTTTGTTGAAGAAAAATTCCGAGAGCAGCCCTGAAACGGACGTCTGCTTTGCGTAGTCGCGGAGGGGTATTACAAGGGGGATGCGGGGGCGTGGGAGACCGCGTGACTTTGCATCTTTCCATGCTTCCGCCAACTTGCTGGCGAAGTGCATGCTAAACCATGACTTACCCATCCCGAACTCGCCCAGTACTGACAGATGTTTCTTGGTGGGATCGGTAAGCCAGGTTTGAACGTATCGGTCAAGTCCGCCGCTCTGCCAGTGGTAATTGCTTACATCTACTGGTTCGCCGTTCGCCGGGTTGATCTCATCCTTGCGGCAGGAAAGTGGCACATATCGCGTATTGATCATGCGCTTTTCAACTTCGCTTTGTAGCCAGTCTATGTATGGCTCGAAGTTGACTTCCAGGTCGATAAGCTCATCGAATGAGAAGCATGAAAATCTGTCGTCTGAGTCTGCAGCCCTGCGGCGGGAGGCTTCGCTAATTCGAAGCTGCGCAACGCCCCAACCCTCCGCCGCGTTGTTGCCTGCGATGAGACTGTCCAGGAGATCCAGGTGATGAAGCCCAAGCTCTCCATCCACGCAAAGGACCACGACCCGGTCGAATCGACCTGGGCGTCGTGTTGGTACGTTCACCAGGAGTGCTGCGGAGTCGTCACTTGGCGCCCACTCCTGCTCCAGGGTGTAGCCAACGGCTCCAAACCAAATTCGTGCGTCGTCCCTAAGGCGTTCGGCGGGAGTTGCGCAGGCGCGCTCGGGATTTTCGACGAGTCGGTGAGCCTCTTCGGCCTTTCGGGTCTTCGTGACTTCCTTCAGGATCGCGTCCACTTTATTCTCAAGTCGTGTCGAGTGAGGGTCGCGACTACGATTGACCAATTCCTGAAACTTCGTAATGAAATTGACTAGAGTCTGCTCGACATCTGCCCCGAAATGGCCGAACTCGAGAGTCTCGCGATTCCTTTGGATGGCTAGTTCAACTTCATTCCGAACCGTGGACCAGTCGTCGGCGTCAAACGAACGCCTAAAGGAGCGCTGCACGTATTGATCTTCGAAGAGTCGAAGCACAGCCGGGGGCTGGCCGTTGAGTTCTTCGATTAGCGCGTAGGCGTATAGGCTTTCAAAATCTTTGGGTGGCTGATTTGGGTCGAGGTGAAGCCTCTTTAGTATCTTGATTACAGCGGTGCGCCGCATCGCTGAATCCTTGACCGGGTCCGCCACGACTTTTCCGAGCGCGCCAAGCGCTGTAGTGATGATCTCGGGAGCCATGTTCTCTACACCGACTCTCTGTCTGTCCAGGATGGCTAGACCCCCCAGGCTAGCGACACATAGTCATCAAGGTGGCCGGAACTGAGACTTTGCCTACAAGGTATGGACAGTGAGCCCGGAGTCGGCCCCCGTGCCCTGCGGACGAGCAGGTGCGACTGCTGCTCGATCGCTGGTCGCCTGTTCCAGGCCGAGCATCGACGGCCTTGTGGGACGGCGGGTCACATCGGGAGAGGAGAGTGCGCAGCCTGGGCCCGGCAGGTTAGCTCGGCGAGTTCCACCACCGTGGTGCCATTGGCTCGCAGGGTCTCCACGACAGGCGATGACCACACGGCGGAGGGGGATCGGAGGATCAGCTGGGTGCAGGTGAGGGGGTAGGGCTTGCACTCCAAACAGGGTCCCAGCGTGCTGTAGAGCGTGGCGCTGGCCAAGCGGGCGTCGTCCGCCGGGAGGTTGGCGAAGGCTGACTCCTCGGTGTGGGCGTCCGTTTCAGGGGAGCAGCCGTGGGCGAGCTCCTCGCCGTCGGCGCCCGCGATGATGGCGCCGACGGAGAAGGCGCCCTCGTCACATCATCGGCGTGTGTCATTGAGAGCCTTCCTGCTCGGGCAGGTAGCGGAGAAGTACCGTGTCGCCGATGGTGCTGGCCTCGGCGAGGCGCATTCGGCGGGTGGAGCTGCCGGAGTACGTGGGTTCAGGAAGCGGGGGGGCTTGGGCCGCCGACGACCAGAGACGCGATGGCGAGGTGGATCTCGTTGGCCACGCCCTGCGACAGGGAAGCGGTGTGGAGCTGTCCGCCGTCCTCCACCATCAGCCGTTCTAAGCCGCGGGTTCCGTGGTCGTCCAGCAGAGCACCGAAGTCGAAGGTCGGCCTGTGCAGACCACGTCTGCCAGCCCCGCCAGCCGCGTGCGGAGCTTCTCCTCGCCCGCATCTGTCGTGTAGGCGAGCTTGTCTCCGCCGTGGTGTCAGAACTTGAGGTCGGACTCCAGGTCCCCGCTCGCGGAGATGGTGACCTTCCAGGGATAGGCAGGTTTTTCCTGCGGCCACCCGTGCCGCGCATCGCTCCTTGCTGTTCACCAACAGCCGAGGGTTGTCGGAACCGCATCGTGCCGGCGCCGATGAGGAGGGCGTCGGACTCGGCCAGGTACCCATCCCACCGTTGCTGGTGGCGATGCTTCGTGAGTACATCGAGGAGTTCGGCGCGGCTCAGGGCGGCAGGCTCTTCGCCAACGAGCTAGGCGCCGTACGGGGTACCTCCAGCTACCGGAGGGACTGGCAGGACGCCCGGGCGTTCACGCTCCCGCCCGACCGGGCCGCCTCGCCGCTCGTTCGCCAGTCGTACGACCTGAGGCAGGCCAGCATCACGAACTGGTTGAACGCCGGAGTTCCGGTCGCCGAGGTTGCACGCCGAGCCCGCAACCCGCCGCAAGTCATCGCAACAACGATTGGGTGGGCAGACCCCCGGGTGAACGCGGGCTGCAGCCCGCACCAATCTGCCGATCATGCGACAAGTGGCGAGCTGGCTGAAGCTGTTGGAGCTTCTGGTGGTCATAGCTGGTTGCAGTGGCCCGCAGACGACGACCACGGCAGGCGATGTGGCCACCACGGTGGTGCAGGACAGCCAGTGGGTCAGGCACGGCAGCGATGTCTGCCGGAGCTGTTCTCATCGGCTCGGCCGCAGCGGCCTGGATCCTCGCTACTTCACGGGGCGGACTGAGCGAAGGAGGCAGCAGGGCAGGCACTGCTGAAGCGTTGCCCAACCTCACGAGGCGTCCGGATGTCAGTGGGCTGGACGGGACACGCGAGCAGTTCCACAAGCAGGCACGACAGGTGATCAGCGATGTGTCCGGCTGACGCGCAGCCTGCACACCCTCCACGCGGGGCCCATGCGCACAACGACGAAGGGCCGGACTCAGTGGAACTGAGTCCGGCCCTTCGTCTTCGGCACTTCAGCAAGCCGGTGGACTGACCACGCTGGCTGAGCTGGAGTGCCCCCGGCAGGATTCGAACCTGCGCACACGGCTCCGGAGGCCGTTGCTCTATCCCCTGAGCTACGGGGGCGTTCGCCGTGTTGCTCGGCGACGGGTAGAACACTACCAGCTCCGAAGGGGTGCCTGTGAACAGGTATTTCCGGGCGTGGGGGAGGGCTGGGGTGGGGGTGGCCGGGGGTGTGGGGCGAGGTGACTGGTGGGGGTGGAAGTGGGGAAAACCGGGACGCAGGGGTGGGGCGGGTCCTACTCTCGAGTTGTGTCAGGCGTGTCCGGCCGGGTGCTCGTCGTGGACGACAACAGGGTCATCCGGCAGTTGATCAGGGTCAACCTTGAGCTGGAGGGCTTCGAGGTCGTGACCGCGGCCGATGGTGCCGAGTGCCTGGCGGTGGTGCACGAGGTGCGGCCGGACGCCATCACGCTCGATGTCGTGATGCCGGGGCTCGACGGGTTGCGGACCGCGCGGATGCTGCGGGACGACCCTCGGACGCGGCACCTTCCGGTGGCGATCGTCAGTGCCTGCACGCCGGGGGAGGCGGAGTGGGAGGCGGTCGGGGAGGTCGGTATCGACGCGTACCTGGCGAAGCCGTTCGATCCGGAGGAGCTGGTGGCGCTGGTCCGGCGGCTGGTGAACCGGCAGCCGGAGCCGCCGCTGGAGGGCAGCCACGGAGGCGGGCAGCCCTGGACGGGTGGCGGTGCCGGGGGCGGGCCGCACGGCTGAGCGGAGGGAGTGTTCCCGCTGGTCAACTGGGTGGGTGACCGGATGGCGAAACCCGTTCCATGGTGGGCCGCCTCCTCCCCTAGGCTGGAGTTGTGACCCCCGCCGATCTCTCTGTGACCGTGCTGCGCGCTGTGCGTCGCGCGGTGGACGAGGGTGCGTTGCCGCGGGGGGTCGCGGTGCCGGAGCGGGTGGTGGTGGAGCGGCCGCGGGCCGGCGGGTGCGGGGACTGGGCGACCAATGCGGCGCTGCGGCTGGCGCGGGAGGCCGGGATGGCGCCGCTGGCGGTGGCGGAGGTGCTGTCGGCCGCGCTGAGGGGTGAGCCGGGGATCGGGCGAGTGGATGTCACCGGGCCGGGGTTCTTGAATTTCACATGCGAGAGGGGTGTGGGGGGCGGGGTTGCGGCGGCGGTGCGTGAGGTGGGGGTGCGGGGGGCGCGGTATGGGTTTGGGGAGGGGATGCGGGGACAGCGCGTCGAGCTGGTGTGTGGGGGTGGGGTGCGGGAGGGGGTGTATGCGGAGGCGGTGCGGGGGCTGCTGGTCGCGCAGGGGGCGGATGTGAGGGTGCGGGAGGGGGAGGACGTCTCGGTGGTGGTGCGGGGTGCGCACTATGACCCGAGGGGGTTGGGCAGGGATGCGTGCCAGTGGGCGCTGTTGCGGCCGGCGGCGGGGGACCGGGTGCTGGATGGACCACCTCTGCTCGTACAGGGGGAGGGCAATGGCTTGTTCTTGGTGCGGTATGCGCATGCCCGGGCCCGGGCGCTGGTGCGGAACGCGGGGGAGTGGGGGTTCGCCGGGGAGTGCGGGGACGACCTCGGCGCCTCTCGGCTGGGTGGGTTGATCGTGGAGTATCCGGGGGTGCTGGAGGCGGCCGCGCGGTTGCGGGCGCCGGATCGGGTGGCTCGGGCGCTGGAGGCGGTGGCGGATGCGCTGCTGGACTTCCAGCACGGGGTGCTGCCCATGGGAGAGGAGAAACCCTCGGCCGCCCACCGCTCCCGGCTCGCCCTTGCCGAGGCTGCCGGGACGGTGCTGGCCGGCGGCCTGGCCCTGCTCGGCGTGAGCGCACCTGACCACCTGTGACCGTGGGGTCACCTGTGACCGTAGTGAGAGTGATATGAGCCGTTCCGCACATCCCGCCGGGCCCCGCCACGGGGACGTTCTGCCTGAGGGGCACTACTCGGCGCCGCCTGCTGATCTCAACCAGTTGGAGGGGAAGGTCTGGGCTCGGACTGTTCGGCGCGACGCCGACGGGGTGGTGGAGGTGGGTGGGGTTCCGGTGACCCGGCTCGCGGAGGAGTTCGGGACGCCGGGGTACTTCCTGGATGAGGACGACTTCCGGGAGCGGTGCCGGGGGTGGGTGGCGGCGTTCGGGGCGGACGCTGACGTGTTCTACGCGGGGAAGGCGTTTCTGTCCCGGGCCGTGGTGCGGTGGCTGTACGAGGAGGGGCTCAACCTGGATGTCTGCTCGGAGGGGGAGTTGGCCACCGCGCTCGCCGCGGGGATGCCGGCCGAGCGGATCGCGCTGCACGGCAACAACAAGAGCGTGCGGGAGATCGAGCGGGCGGTGCGCGCGGGGGTCGGGCGGATCGTGCTGGACTCGTTCCAGGAGATTGCCAGGGTCGCGCATGTGGCGCAGGGGTTGGGGGTTCGGCAGCGGGTGCAGATCCGGGTGACGGTGGGGGTCGAGGCGCATACGCATGAGTTCATCGCGACGGCGCACGAGGACCAGAAGTTCGGGTTGGCGCTGGCGGGTGGGCAGGCCGCGGAGGCGGTGCGGCGGGCACTGACCCTGGACGGGCTGGAGCTCATTGGGATTCACTCGCACATCGGCTCGCAGATTTTCGACATGGCGGGTTTTGAGGTGTCCGCGCGGCGGGTGGTGCAGTTGCTGGGGCAGATCCGGGATGAGCACGGGGTGGAGTTGCCGGAGATCGATCTGGGGGGTGGGCTGGGGATCGCCTACACCGCGGACGATGATCCGCGCGAGCCGCAGGAGATCGCCAAGGCGCTCAGGGAGATCGTCACCCGGGAATGTGAGAGCGCGGGGCTGCGGACGCCGCGGATCTCGGTGGAGCCGGGGCGGGCGATCGTGGGCCCGACGGCGTTCACGCTGTACGAGGTGGGGACCGTCAAGCCGCTGGAGGGGCTGCGTACGTATGTCAGCGTGGACGGCGGGATGTCGGACAACATCCGCACCGCGCTGTACGACGCGGAGTACACCGTCGCGCTGGTGTCGCGGACCTCGGAGGCCGCGCCGATGCTCAGCCGGGTGGTCGGCAAGCACTGCGAGAGCGGTGACATCGTCGTACGGGACGCCTTCCTGCCCGCCGACCTGGCGCCCGGGGACCTGATCGCCGTCGCCGCCACCGGGGCGTACTGCCGGTCGATGGCCAGCAACTACAACCATGCGTTGCGGCCGCCGGTCGTCGCCGTCAAGGACGGGGAGGCGCGGGTGATCGTACGGCGGGAGACGGAGGAGGATTTGCTCCGTCTTGATGTGGGGTGAGGAAGAGCTTCACGGCGCAATGGCCGAGTGATGAAAGATACGTCTCATAATCCGGACGTAGGGGGGAAATGCACGTCCGGTGAGTGAGACTGGATGCCGCTGTAATGGGCCGGGACAGGCCGCTGACGTAGTGAAGAAGTGAAGGGTGTCGGATGATGCGTACGCGTCCGCTGAAGGTGGCGCTGCTGGGCTGTGGAGTGGTCGGCTCAGAGGTGGCGCGCATCATGACGACGCACGCCGACGACCTCGCCGCCCGAATCGGGGCCCCGGTCGAACTGGCCGGGGTCGCCGTCCGCCGCCCCTCCAAGGTCCGCGCGGGCGTCCCCGCGGAGCTGATCACCACCGACGCCACCGCGCTGGTCAAACGCGGGGACATCGATGTGGTGGTGGAGGTCATCGGGGGCGTCGAGCCGGCTCGGGGGTTGATCACCGCCGCCTTCGAGCACGGGGCCTCGGTGGTGTCGGCCAACAAGGCGCTGCTCGCGGAGGACGGGGCCGCGCTGCACGCCGCGGCGGAGGCGGCCGGGCGGGATCTCTACTACGAGGCGGCGGTGGCGGGTGCCATTCCGCTGATCCGGCCGCTGCGCGAGTCGCTCGCCGGGGACAAGGTCAACCGGGTCCTCGGCATCGTCAACGGCACCACCAACTTCATCCTGGACAAGATGGACGGCTCGGGCGCCGGGTACAGCGAGGCGCTGGACGAGGCCACCGCCCTCGGGTACGCCGAGGCCGACCCGACGGCGGACGTCGAGGGCTTTGACGCCGCGGCCAAGGCGGCCATCCTGGCCGGGATCGCCTTCCACACCCGGGTGCGGCTGGACAACGTCTACCGGGAGGGCATGACGGAGGTGACGGCCGCGGACTTCGCCTCGGCGAAGCGGATGGGCTGCACCATCAAGCTGCTCGCCATCTGCGAGCGGGCCGCCGACGGAGGCTCGGTCACCGCCCGCGTCCACCCGGCGATGATCCCGCTCAGCCACCCGCTGGCCTCGGTGCGCGGCGCCTACAACGCGGTGTTCGTGGAGGCCGACGCGGCCGGGCAGCTGATGTTCTACGGGCCCGGGGCGGGCGGCTCGCCGACGGCCTCGGCGGTGCTCGGCGACCTGGTCGCGGTCTGCCGCAACCTGGTCAACGGGGCGACCGGGCCCGGCGAGTCCGCCTACGCCGCGCTGCCGGTCAGCTCCATGGGCGAGGTCGTCACCCGGTACCACATCAGCCTCGACGTGGAGGACCGGCCGGGCGTGCTCGCCCAGGTCGCGACCGTCTTCGCCGAGCACGGGGTGTCCATTGACACGCTCCGCCAGCAGGGGCGGGACAGCGGCGGTGCCGACGGTGCCACCGCCGAGGGACGCGAGGGCGGCGAGGCCTCCCTCGTCGTCGTCACCCACCGCGCGCCCGACGCCGCCCTCGCGGGGACGGTCGAGGCGCTGCGCAAGCTCGACACCGTGCGCGGTGTCGCCAGCATCATGCGGGTTGAAGGAGAGTAACCAGCAATGACCCACCAGTGGCGCGGAATCATCGAGGAGTACCGGGACCGGCTGCCGGTCACCGACACGACACCGGTCGTCACCCTCCGCGAGGGCGGCACGCCGCTCGTACCCGCGCAGGTGCTCTCCGAGCGCACGGGCTGCGAGGTGCATCTGAAGGTCGAGGGCGCCAACCCCACCGGCTCCTTCAAGGACCGCGGCATGACCATGGCGATCACGCGGGCCAAGGAGGAGGGCGCGCAGGCCGTCATCTGCGCCTCTACGGGCAACACCTCGGCCTCGGCGGCCGCGTACGCGGTGCGTGCCGGGATGGTGTCGGCGGTGCTCGTGCCACAGGGCAAGATCGCGCTCGGCAAGATGGGCCAGGCGCTGGTGCACGGCGCCAAGATCCTCCAGGTGGACGGCAACTTCGACGACTGCCTGACGCTGGCCCGCGCGCTCTCCGACAACTACCCGGTGGCGCTGGTCAATTCGGTCAACCCGGTCCGTATCGAGGGCCAGAAGACCGCGGCCTTCGAGATCGTGGACATGCTCGGCGACGCCCCCGACATCCATGTCCTGCCGGTCGGCAACGCGGGCAACATCACCGCGTACTGGAAGGGGTACAAGGAGTACGCCGCCGACGGCGTCTCCTCCCGCACCCCGCGTATGTGGGGCTTCCAGGCCTCCGGTTCGGCGCCGCTGGTGCGCGGCGAGGTGGTCAAGGACCCGTCCACCATCGCCACCGCGATCCGGATCGGCAACCCGGCCTCCTGGAGCTACGCGCTGGCCGCGAGGGACGAGTCGGGCGGCTTCATCGACGAGGTGACGGACCGTGAGATCCTGCGCGCCTACCGGCTGTTGGCCTCCCAGGAGGGCGTCTTCGTGGAGCCCGCCTCGGCCGCCTCGGTCGCCGGTCTGCTGAAGGCCGCCGAGCAGGGCAAGGTCGACCCGGGCCAGAAGATCGTCTGCACGGTCACCGGCAACGGGCTGAAGGACCCCGACTGGGCCGTCGCCGGCGCCCCCCAGCCGGTCACCGTCCCGATCGACGCCACGGCGGCGGCGGAGAAGCTCGGGCTGGTCTAGCGGGAGTAGCGGGCCCGGTCCGCGGAGGGCTGGGCGGCAGAGGGCTGGGGCGGTCGGGAGGCCGGGGGACGGCACCCCGCGCCCGCCGCCCGCCCCCGGGCCCGTACCGCCCGACGGGACCGCTACCCGGCCTCGTACGCCTACGGGGTCCGTTCCCGGGCTCGTACGCCGTAGGGCCCGCGGCCCCGGACTCGTACGCCGTGGGGCCCGTTCCCGGCCACGTACGCCGTAGGGCCCGCGCTCCCGGCCACGTACGCCGTGGGGCCCGCGCCCCGTACCCCCGTATGCCTGCGGGGGTACGGGGCCGGGTCCCCGTAGCCGCCCCCGTACCGTACGGATCTCGCCATCCGGCGCACCCCCGGGTGCGCGATCGCGCACCCGCGCCGCACCCTTCGGATGGCGGGAAACGGCGGTCCGGGACGGGAAGCACGGGGCGGGCGCGACACGCATCGTGCGCCTCCCGTGCGCCCTATGTCGCCGCAGAACCTTCCTTCGATAGTCTGTACCGAACCCGTCCCGCCGGATATGCCGCGGTGCGGTCGCCGTCCCGCCGCAACCGGCCGACGCAGGGGCTCCGCCGGGCCCCGACGAAACCCCTGCCGCACTGCCGCCAGATCCCCAAGGAGAGTCACCGACCGATGGCCGGTCCCGCGTTCCGCGCCGCCGCCGTCCGGGTGCGCGTTCCCGCCACCAGCGCCAATCTCGGCCCGGGCTTCGACGCCCTCGGCCTGTCGCTGGGGCTCTACGACGACGTGGTCGTCCGGGTCGCCGACTCCGGGCTGCATGTCGACATCGCCGGAGAGGGCGCCGAGACGCTCCCGCGCGACGAGAGCCATCTGCTCGTACGCTCCCTGCGCACCGCCTTCGACCTGCTCGGCGGACAGCCGCGCGGCCTGGAGGTCGTCTGCGCCAACCGCATCCCGCACGGCCGGGGCCTCGGCTCCTCCTCCGCCGCGATCTGCGCCGGTATCGTCGCCGCCCGCGCGGTGACGATAGGCGGTGACGCCAAGCTCGACGACGCGGCGCTGCTGGAACTCGCCACCGAGATCGAGGGCCACCCCGACAACGTCGCCGCCTGTCTGCTCGGCGGCTTCACCCTGGCCTGGATGGACGGCGGCTCCGCCCGCGCGATCAGGATGGACCCGGCGGATTCCGTCGTTCCGGTGGTTTTCGTCCCCGGGAAGCCGGTGCTCACCGAGACCGCCCGCGGCCTGCTGCCGCGCACCGTGCCGCATGTCGACGCCGCGGTCAACGCGGGCCGTGCCGCGCTGCTGGTCGAGGCCCTGACCCGGCGCCCCGAGCTGCTGCTGGCCGCCACCGAGGACCGGCTCCACCAGGAGTACCGGGCCCCGGCGATGCCGCAGAGCCTCGAACTGGTCCACCGGCTGCGCGCCGAGGGCGTGCCCGCGGTGGTCTCCGGCGCCGGCCCCACCGTGCTGGCGCTGGCCGACGAGGGCACCGCCGACAAGGTCTCGCGCTTCGCGGGCGAGGAGTGGGCGGCCACCCGGCTGGCCCTCGACGCTACCGGGGCGTGTGTGCTGCCGCTGGCCCCGTAGGAGCACGGTTGCCGGTGTGGGAGAGGGGGAATGTTTGTTGGAGCCGGTAGTGTTAACCTCAAGTCTGCACCCGCTGCCTTCATGGCGCGGTGCTGAGTGTCCCCTTCCGGGACCACCATTCTTCCGGGAGCCTCCTCCACTGCCTGTGCAGCCTGCCTGAGCAGTTTGAGCACGCTCCGGAACCGGCGCGCGACACCCCTCGCTCATCCCGAGCAGAGGGCCGAGCAGGGGGCCTCGGGCCGGACAGCACGTCATCTCCCTCCGCCGTACCCGGCGGGACCACCGCCCCGACACGGTCCATCCATCGAGGACCGCCGTCGGACAGCACAACCGGTCGCCGAGCCAGAAGGCCGACGTCCGCTCCAGGGAAGGACCCTTCGTGAGCGACACCACCGATCTGATGGGCGTGACTGCCGACTCCACCGTCGACAACGCCGCGCCCGCCGAAGGTGCTGCCACTGGCACCACCTCACGGCGCCGCCGCTCCGGCACCGGCCTTGAGGGCATGGTCCTGGCCGAGCTGCAGCAGGTCGCGTCGGGCCTCGGCATCAGGGGCACCGCGCGGATGCGCAAGAGCCAGCTGATCGAGGTCATCAAGGAGGCGCAGGCCTCCGGCGGCGCCTCCGCGCCGAAGGCCGCCGACGCCGCGGCCGGCGCCGAGATCAAGCCCAAGCGGCGCGCCACCTCCCGTACCCGCACCGGTGAGGGCGAGGAGGCCAAGGCCGCCAAGGGCGAGGACAAGCCCGCCAAGGCCGCCGCGAAGGCCGCCAAGGGCGAGGCCCAGGCCGGCAAGGCCGCCGAGCAGGCCGCCGCCCAGCAGCAGATCGAGATCCCCGGCCAGCCCTCCGGGCAGGGCGCCGCCAAGGCCGCCGCCCCGGCCGAGCAGACCGAGGAGCAGCCCGCGGGCGAGCGCCGCCGCCGCCGTGCCACCGCGCCGGCCGGCGCCCCCGAGGGCGACACCCGCACCGAGGTGCGCGCGGAGGCCCGGACCGAGGTCCAGGGCGAGCCCGGCGCCAAGGAGCAGCAGGACGGCGGCGCCGAGGGGTCCCGCCGGGACCGCCAGCGCGACCGTCAGCGTGACCGCCAGGACCGTCAGGACCGGCAGCGCGACCGCCAGGACCGCCAGGGCCGCGGCAAGGGCGACGACCAGCAGGGTGGCGGCGGTGGTGGCCAGCGCCAGCAGCGCCAGGGCAGCCAGCAGGGCGGCCAGTCCGGTCCGCAGGACGACTTCGACGACGAGGGCGGCCGCCGTGGGCGCCGCGGCCGGTACCGCGACCGCCGCGGCCGCCGCGGGCGCGACGAGTTCGGCGCCGAGCCGCAGGTCTCCGACGACGATGTGCTGATCCCGGTCGCCGGCATCCTCGACATCCTCGACAACTACGCGTTCATCCGGACCTCCGGCTACCTGCCGGGCCCCAACGACGTGTACGTCTCCCTGGCCCAGGTCCGCAAGAACGGGCTGCGCAAGGGCGACCACGTCACCGGCGCGGTGCGCCAGCCCAAGGAGGGCGAGCGCCGCGAGAAGTTCAACGCGCTGGTGCGCCTGGACTCCGCCAACGGCATGGCCGCCGAATCCGGCCGCGGGCGCCCGGAGTTCAACAAGCTGACCCCGCTCTACCCGCAGGACCGGCTCCGTCTGGAGACCGACCCGGGCGTGCTGACCACGCGGATCATCGACCTGGTGTCGCCGATCGGCAAGGGCCAGCGCGGTCTGATCGTGGCCCCGCCGAAGACCGGCAAGACCATGATCATGCAGGCGGTCGCCAACGCGATCACCCGCAACAACCCCGAGTGCCACCTGATGGTCGTCCTGGTCGACGAGCGTCCGGAAGAGGTCACCGACATGCAGCGGTCGGTCAAGGGCGAGGTCATCTCCTCGACCTTCGACCGCCCGGCCGAGGACCACACCACCGTCGCCGAGCTGGCCATCGAGCGCGCCAAGCGCCTGGTGGAGCTGGGCCACGACGTGGTCGTCCTGCTGGACTCCATCACCCGCCTGGGCCGTGCGTACAACCTCGCGGCGCCCGCCTCCGGCCGCATCCTGTCCGGTGGTGTGGACTCCACCGCGCTCTACCCGCCGAAGCGGTTCTTCGGTGCCGCGCGGAACATCGAGGACGGCGGCTCGCTGACCATCCTGGCCACCGCGCTGGTCGACACCGGCTCCCGGATGGACGAGGTGATCTTCGAGGAGTTCAAGGGCACCGGCAACATGGAGCTCAAGCTCGACCGGAAGCTCGCCGACAAGCGCATCTTCCCGGCCGTCGACGTGGACGCCTCCGGCACCCGCAAGGAGGAGATCCTGCTCGGCAGCGACGAGCTGGCCATCGTCTGGAAGCTCCGCCGGGTGCTGCACGCCCTGGACCAGCAGCAGGCCGTCGAGCTGCTGCTGGACAAGATGAAGCAGCACAAGTCGAACGGCGAGTTCCTGATGCAGATCCAGAAGACGACCCCGTCGGCCGGCAACGGCAACAACGACTGACGCAGCCCGTCCGTCCGCGACACCGGACCGCCCCGTCATCCCGAGGTGACGGGGCGGTCCCGTCTGCGCCCCGAGCCTGTGAACCCGCTGTCAGACGGCCGGTCGGTCCGCGTATCATCAGCTGATCGGGTGGGGGGATTTCCACTGCGCAGCGACGGCAGGGTCCGAGGGACCCGCGAGCCGCGCTGCCCGCAACGCTTGCCGTGCCCCGCCGTCCGAGAGACGTTCTCCGGCGGGGCGCCGTGCCCTGCCGGGCCTACCGAAGGACTACCGAGTGCAGATACGCACCCGCGGTGGCCGGCACAAGCGTCGTCTGCGCCTCGCGCTGCCGGCCGTCGCCGCCGTCGCCGCACTGATCGGGGCCGGCATCGTCGTCTCCGGTTCCAACTCCGCCGAGGCCAGCGTGACGCCGCAGCTCAGCGCCGGCCCGTCGAAGCCCGCGCCGGTCTCCCAGCAGGAGCTGAGCGCCCGGCTGGCCAAGATGCTGAAGGCCGGTGCGAAGAACCAGCGCTCGCTCGTACGGCAGCCGGACGCCGCCGCCCGCGACGCGGCGGAGAACACCGACGGCGGCGAGGGCAAGCCGAGCGCCCGCATCATCGGTGGTTCGACCACCACCATCTCCGCGGCCCCGTGGATGGCGCAGCTCTACTTCGAGGACGGTGCGGGCGACAGCTACTTCTGCGGCGGCGCGGTCATCGCCCCGACGAAGATCGCCACCGCGGCGCACTGCGTCAAGGGCGTCAAGTGGTCCGACAAGGGCGTGGTCGTGGTCGGCACCGACCGGACGCTCGCGACTCCGCCCAGCCCCGGCCAGACCACCGGCCTGAACGGGGGCACGGCGATCGGCGCCTACCGTCAGTGGCACCACCCGCTGCACGACGACTACTCGCTCGACAACGACGTCGCCGTGCTCACGCTGGACCGCCCGGTGCCGAGCAACGTGAAGATCCTGCCGCTGGCGCAGCCGACCGACTCCGCGCTCTACCAGGCCGGCCGCGACGGCAAGGTGTACGGCTGGGGCCGCACCAGCTCCACCGTCCTCGACAGCGGCTCGCCGAAGCTGAAGGTCGCCGACGCCGACATCGTCTCCGACGCCTCGTGCGCGGCGGCGTACCCGGATGGCTTCATCAAGGGGCACATGCTGTGCGCCGGAGCCGCGCCCACCGGGTCCGACGCCACCTCGGAGACCACCTGCAACGGAGACTCCGGCGGTCCGCTGGTCGTCGGCGGCAAGCTCGCCGGCATCGTCTCCTGGGGCGACCAGGACTGCTCGGCCAAGGGCAAGTTCGGGGTCTACGCCAAGGCCACCACGTACTCCGCGCCGATCCAGTCCCGGGTCGACGACACCAACTGGAGCGGGGACCACGCGGCTGACCTGCTGACCCGCCGCACCTCGGACAAGTCGCTGTTCAGTTGGCACTCCAAGGTCACCGGTCTGACCCGCGTCAAAAACCTCGGCGGCTTCGACGGCTTCACCCTGCTCCTCCAGACCGACCTGGACCGCGACGGCATCCAGGACCTGCTGTACCGGACCGCCGGCGGCGACGTGTACTGGCAACACATCGGCTGGGACGACGACGAGGGGCAGCAGAAGCTGGTCGCCAGGGGCTGGAGCAAGCACAAGCAGATCCTCGCCCCCGGTGACGTCACCGGCGACGAGATGCCGGACATGATCGCGGTCGACTCCGCCGGCATCATGCGGATCTACCCCGGCAAGGGCGACGGCGGCTTCGCCGCGCCGGTGAGCGTCGGCTCCGGCTGGGGCGCCTTCACGATGGTGCGCGGCCACGGCGACTTCACCGCCGACGGCAAGGCCGACATCTTCGCCCGCAAGAGCGACGGCAAGACCTACCTGTACAAGGGCACCGGTGTCGCCGCCAAGCCGTGGGCGGCGCCCGTGCTGGTCGGCGCCTTCGGCAGCATGAACGCCCTGGTCACCACCGGCGACGTCAACAGCGACGGCCACGCCGACGTGCTCGCCCGCGACACCGCCGGCAAGCTCTGGCTCTACCCCGGCAAGGGCAACGGCGGCTTCAACGCCCGTCTCGCCTTCGGCAGCGGCTGGCAGGCGTACAACCTGTTCGGCTGAGAACGCACCACCCCGCCCCCACCGCCCACTGCCTTCCGCAGTGGGCGGTGGCCCGTCCCGGAGCGCCCGTGATGAAGGCGGGCACCGGACCCCCGGCAGCTCTGACCATGAACCTCAGATTGTGCTCAACAGTGCTCGATTTCGGTTGTGCTCGGTGAGCCGCAATGATCTGATCAGGGCAGGGCGTTATGAGGATGCCCTGATTTCCGGGGGGAAATTGACATGATAAGAACGACAGCCCTGTTTCGGAGACCCGGCATGGCTGCCACTGCATGCAGCCTGTCGCTGACTGTCGGCCTGCTGCTGCCGGCCGATCATGTGAGCAGCACGGATCTGTCCGACACTGCTCTCGCAGCTGCAGCGTCGTGTCCTTCGGCTGTGCCGACCTACCTTGTTGCTCAAGAGGGAATTCATGGCTCCACTATCACAAGGTATGTGGACTGGGACCCGTCTGGCAGTGGGCATCTTTTCAATGCCGAGAAAACCGCCACTCTCAGTCGCGGCCAGCGTCTGTTCTCGGGTGGAGGTACCCGCCTTTTTGTGACCAATGGCTGGCTGGGAGGCTCGCTGACTTCCTACCAGGATCAGACGGATAAGGGAGGCTCGCTACTCAGTCTCGAATATGTTTACGAGAAGCGGGCCGGGCAAAATTGGCGAGCGGACACTCGCATATGGGTGGATGCAGACGGCAGAGTCGTCAATTTTGACGAGGCCGGCAATCTGAATGTGTACGTCGAGCAGTTTCCGGACGGGACACGCACCTCGGCGCGGATGTCGCGGCTTGCTCAACTTCCAGCAGATGACGCGGCGCTGGTGGAGCTTCGGAGGTCCCAGTCCATTTGGTCCGCCGGCGATGAGATCTACGGGTTGCGGGATGGCGAAATACGTTCGTGGAAATACCAGGCGTCCCTGAACAAGATAGTATTGGGCCCCCAAGTCGTCGGTGCCGTCGTCATCAAGGGTTTGACGGACGCGGCTGACGCCTGGAGTCCTGCGCCCGGGGTCTTCTATGTGAAGACTGCCGAGGGAGCGGTACGAAAGTACGCTGGATCTCCCGCCGCGCTCGTGAACGAAGACGTCGCTGTCGGGCTGAGCGGTACCGTCCTCGCCGGCGCGGCGCGCTGTCTCTCCAGCGCCGGAGACGAGAAGCCCTACTTCGGTGCGCCAGTGGAGGATGCCGGAGTACCTTCTGTCCCGGACCGTCCGGCGCAGCCCGTGCAGGAAGCCGGTCCCGAGGTCGTCTCGGGCAGGTTCCTTCTACCCAACGGGAACCCGGCCACAGGCATGCAGGTGGTCGTCGAAGCCGCAGACCTCTTGCCGGCGGACGGATCCTCCACCGATCTTCCGGATCTGGGGACCGCGACGACTGACGCAGACGGCGAGTGGTCGCTGACCCTGCCCGCGAAACTGCCGACCGAGGTGCAGGCGGTGGTAGACGGCAACGGCGGCGCCCTCAACGTGACGGCCACTACCGTCGCGACAACGGAGACAGGTGTCACGCTCATCGGTGCCAGCAACATGACCGCTGCGCCGAAGAGTCCCCGCACCGGCGCGCGAACCGCGTTCGCATCCGCTGCGAGCGAAGAGCCAACCCCCGCTGCGGAACTGCTGCCGATTGGCCAGGGCGGCGGCACGGTCGGCGATCCGACCGCGCAGGAAGTGAAGAGCACGCACGCGGCACGCGTTGCGGCGGCACCTCAGTACGATGCGGAGTCGCAGCAAGCCCCTCGTTGGCAGAGCGACCGCACTTCCTCTGCTGCGAGCTACAACCCTTATGTGGTCGACGGTGTCGATATCAGGAATCAGCAGGTAACGCCACGCGCTGACACCTGTTGGATGGAATCGAGGGTCGTCTCGCGCCAGATCTCCTACACGATCTCCGGCGAATCGCATTCCTACTGGGATGCCGCAGGATACGTCGAGTACACCTCCAAGCTGTCGAACACTGTCGATGTCGGCCTCAGTATGTCGGGAAGTGCCTGGAAGGTAAGCGGATCGACTTCCATCGGGTCTAGTGCCGCTGGCGTCTCCGGATTCAGTTGGCGCGGACCTTACTTTGCAAAGCAGTGGAAGGTCCCGATCGAGTACAACAAGATCAGGAAAGTCCGCAAGTGTGGTGGGATCGAAATGAACGATCCCTACTACGAGATTCGGCCCTCAAAATTCAAGGTGCCGGCCGGAGGGTCGCCTGGCGTGTTCGGTAAGGATGCAAGGCAGCTGGACGGACCGCTGCGCTACGCGAAGTCCAACCCGAAATACCGGGCTTACCTTATTCCTATGTCCACGTGGGGACTTGATGTCGGCAAGAGCGTAAAATACTCTGGCGCAGCCGAAGTATTCGGAGTCTCCCTTGGTGGCTCGGTGCAGTATGACGGAAATCATAAGCAGCTCATCAGGGCTGGTGGTCGTACCGCCAGGAAACACTACATCTGGGGTAACAGTGCGCCTCCCGGTGCTCACATGGGTGTCATCTACTCGAACTGAGAGAGTCGTAGCCCTTTCGGTGCTGATGTGCCTCCTTTCCTTCGGCTGCTCCGTCCCGCTGTCGAAGGAGAGGGAGGGGGTGGCCCTCGACGGAGGAAATCAGTCCAACGGAACCGTCGGTTACTCATTCGCCGAGAAGGGGGATGCCTTCTGGTTCGCCCTTCCCCTCCCTTCCAATGCCTCGGGCAAGGATCTTCAGGTGGTCGGTGCTGAGATATCCGATCTTCCCGAGGGGTTGGAAGTCGTCCGCTATGGTGCGTTCGACCTGAACGACACCGAGGGGATTCCCCTGCTTCTGCGGGACGGTGATCCAGGGAATCCGGAGTTCGATCAGATAAAGGACCACTCCCAGGGGTTCACGGTCAAGGCCCGCAAGCTCAGTGACTACGTCTACATGGCCAAGCTGAAGGTCACCGGCAAGGTCGAGAAGAACGGCACAAGCTGCCGGTACCACTACCGGCAGGGCGGGGAGACATACAAGCAGTCGCTGCGGTGCTCCTTCTCGATCCGGCTGAAGACGTAGGCGCGGGCCTGGCTGAGGGCGGTCGAGGTGCGACATGCGCCACCTCCACCGATCGCCGGCCGACGTGTCGCAGGCGCCTCTCAGCGGGTGAAACCGCAGCTCATGCCGCATATCGCGCCCATCGGGGCTCACCCGGTGGGCGCCGCGCGTTCTTCAGAGCCTCTTATGAGCCCGTGCAACCCTGAGGGCCGCTTACCCGTCTGACAAGCCGGACAGCGTCCGCTTGTCCCGGCCGGGGGGTAGCGGGATCAGCAAGGACTGGGGAGAGCATGGCCGACAAGGGCAAGAGCAGCCGCATACGCGCCACCGGACGCCGCCGCCGGCCGCTGGGCAAGGGGCGCCGGGCGGCCCGCGTCACCGCCTGGTCGGCCGCTGGTGTGGTCCTGGTCGGCGGCTGCGGCCTCGGCTACGCGTACTACACACTCAACGGCAACATCGACAGCGTGGACATCAACGCCGCGCTCAACGGCGACAACCGCCCGCAGAACGTGGACAACGGCTCCATGGACATCCTCGTCCTGGGCTCCGACTCCCGGGCCGGGGCCAACGGCGACTACGGCAAGGACGAGGGCGCGGCCCGCTCCGACACCGCGATGATCGTCCACCTCTACGAGGGCCACAAGAAGGCCAGCGTGGTCTCCGTCCCCCGCGACACCATCGTCCAGCGCCCCGACTGCACGGCCGCCGACGGCTCCACCGCGTCCGGGCAGCGGCACGCCATGTTCAACACCGCCTTCGAGGCCGGCGGGCCCGCCTGCGCGGTGAAGACCGTGGAGCAGATGTCCGGCATCCGCATGGACCACTTCATCCAGGTCGACTTCACCGGCTTCAAGAAGCTGATCGACGACCTGGGCGGGGTGGAGGTCACCACCACCAAGCCGATCAAGGACGAGAAGAGCCATCTGGACCTGGCGGCCGGCACCCACACCCTGGACGGCGAGCAGTCCCTCGGCCTGGTCCGCACCCGCAAGAGCGTCGGCGACGGCAGCGACCTGGGCCGCATCCAGCTCCAGCAGGCCTTTATGAAGGCCTTCATCGAGCAGGCCACCTCGGTCGGGGTGTTCAGCAACCCCAAGAAGCTGTGGGACCTCGCCGACACCGCCACCAAGACGATCACCCCGGACTCCGAGCTGAACACCGTCAAGGAGCTGGCCGACTTCGCCGGGGGACTGCGCGGGCTGGGCGCCGACGACGTCAAGATGGTCACCCTGCCGGTGCAGTACGACCCCAGCGACCCCAACCGCGTGGTGCCGCTGGAGAAGCAGAGCCGCCAGGTGTGGGACGCCCTGCGCAAGGACAAGCCCATCCCCGCCTCCGCCACCAAGGACGCCGCGACGGGGCAGGCCGACGGCGTGCTGAAGTAGGGACGGAGACCGGCGGGGGCGGCCCGGAGCCCGCGCCCCGCTACGGACCGCCGGCCGCGTGTGCGGCCCGGCCGGGGCCTCCGGCCACGGCCCGTCGGCTTTGCGTACGCCCCGGCCCGCGGCCCGGCTGCCGCCTCCGTCCGCGGCCCGGCTGCCGCCCCCGCTTACGGCCCAGCCGGCGCCTCGGGCCGCGGCCCGTTTCCCCCGCTCGCGGCCCGGCTGCGGCCGAGGTCCCGCGCCCGGCCTGCGGCCCAGGCCCCCGCGCCCGGCCGCCGCCTCCGTCCGCGGCCGGTTTCCGCCGCCGCTCTCGGCCCGGCTTCCGCCCCGGCCGCGGCCCGGTCTCCCGCCCTCTCACGGCCCGGTTTCCGCCTCGGCTCGCGGCCCGGAATAGATCGGCCCCCACCCCGGTTTTGGGAGATACGGCCGGTCCTGGCAGACTGGTACGTCGGCTCCGGTTCACGCACCCGCATCCCGCGTCCTGCGACCCGGCGCCCTCCCGAACCTAGGAGACACCTTGAAGCGCGACATCCACCCCGAGTACGTCGAGACCCAGGTCAGCTGCACCTGCGGCGCGTCGTTCACCACCCGGAGCACCATCGGCAACGGCACCATCCGTGCCGAGGTCTGCTCCGAGTGCCACCCGTTCTACACGGGCAAGCAGAAGATCCTCGACACCGGTGGCCGTGTGGCCCGCTTCGAGGCCCGCTTCGGCAAGAAGGCCGCTTCCGGCACGAAGTAGCCCGTCACAGCGCCGGTTCCCGGCCGCCCCGGGCAGGGGTGGCGGGAACCGGCGTTTGCCGTCTCGCAGCAGCCCGTCGGCGGGGCCGGAACCAGCGCCCGCAGCCCCCACCGCGTACACCCCCCAGGAGCCCCCGAATGTTCGAGGCGGTCGAGGACCTCATCGGCGAACACGCCGACCTTGAGAAGACGCTCGCCGACCCCGCGGTCCACGCCGACCAGGGGCGCGCCCGTACGCTGAACAAGCGCTACGCCGAGCTGACGCCGATCGTCGCCGCGTACCGCGCCTGGCGGGGGACCGGTGACGACATCGCCACCGCCAAGGAACTCGCCGCCGACGACCCGGACTTCGCCGCCGAGGTCAAGGAGCTGGAGAAGCAGCGCGAGGAGCTCACCGACCGGCTGCGGCTGCTGCTGGTCCCGCGCGACCCCAGCGACGACAAGGACGTCATCCTGGAGATCAAGGCCGGCGCCGGCGGCGACGAGTCCGCCCTGTTCGCCGGGGACCTGCTCCGGATGTATCTGCGGTACGCCGAGCGCGTGGGCTGGAAGACCGAGATCATCGACTCCACCGAGTCCGAGCTCGGCGGCTACAAGGACGTCCAGGTGGCCGTGAAGGCCCGCGGGTCGCAGGAGCCGGGGCAGGGCGTCTGGGCGCGGCTGAAGTACGAGGGCGGGGTGCACCGCGTGCAGCGGGTGCCCGCCACCGAGTCCCAGGGCCGTATCCACACCTCCGCCGCCGGTGTGCTGGTCACGCCCGAGGCCGAGGAGATCGACGTCGAGATCAACCCCAACGACCTGCGGATCGACGTCTACCGCTCGTCCGGGCCCGGCGGGCAGTCGGTCAACACCACCGACTCCGCGGTGCGCATCACCCACCTGCCCACCGGTGTGGTCGCCTCCTGCCAGAACGAGAAGAGCCAGCTCCAGAACAAGGAGCAGGCCCTGCGCATCCTGCGCTCCCGGCTGCTGGCCGCCGCCCAGGAGGAGGCCGAGCGCAACGCCGCCGACGCCCGGCGCAGCCAGGTCCGCACCGTGGACCGCTCCGAGAAGATCCGCACCTACAACTTCCCGGAGAACCGCATCTCCGACCACCGCGTCGGCTTCAAGGCGTACAACCTCGACCAGGTCCTCGACGGCGAGCTCGCCGCCGTGATCCAGGCCTGCGTCGACGCGGACTCCGCCGCGAAGCTTGCCGCCGCGTAACGCCCGCTCCCGCAAGACGGCGCACCGGACCCGCACCCGCCCGCGCCGAGAAGTCCATCCGGAGGACCAGCGTGCAGCCACACACCGGGGGGCGCACCCCAGGCCCCCGCAGCCTGCTGCTTGCCGAGGTGGCCCAGGCCACCCAGCGGCTGGCGGACGCCGGCGTGCCCTCGCCGCGCTTCGACGCCGAGGAGCTGGCCTCCTTCGTGCACGGCGTCAAGCGGGGCGAACTGCACCTGGTCAAGGACGGCGACTTCGACGCCCGCTACTGGGAGGCGATCGCCCGCCGGGAGGCCCGCGAACCGCTCCAGCACATCACCGGCCGCGCCTTCTTCCGCTATCTGGAGCTCCAGGTCGGCCCCGGCGTCTTCGTGCCCCGCCCGGAGACCGAGTCGGTCGTCGGCTGGGCGATAGACGCGGTCCGCGCCATGGACGTGGTCGAACCGCTGATCGTGGACCTGTGCTCCGGCTCGGGCGCCATCGCGCTGGCCATGGCCCAGGAGGTGCCGCGCTCCCGGGTGCACGCGGTGGAGCTGTCCGAGGACGCCCTGGTGTGGACCCGGAAGAACGCCGAGGGGTCCCGGGTCACCGTCCACCAGGGAGACGCGCTCAGCGCGCTGCCCGAACTCGACGGTCAGGTCGACCTGGTGATCTCCAACCCGCCGTACATCCCGCTCACCGAGTGGGAGTACGTCGCTCCCGAGGCCCGCGACCACGACCCGCAGATGGCGCTCTTCTCCGGCGAGGACGGCCTGGACACCATCCGCGGCATCGAGCGCACCGCGCACCGGCTGCTGCGCCCCGGCGGCCTGGTCGTCATCGAGCACGCCGACACCCAGGGCGGCCAGGTCCCCTGGATCTTCCACGAGGGCGCCGGCTGGTCCGACGCCGCCGACCACCCCGACCTCAACAACCGCCCCCGCTTCGCCACGGCCCGGAAGGCGACGCCGTGACGTACCGAGTGACCACAGAAAGCAGGCACCGCTGATGGCACGGCGTTACGACACCAACGACGCGACGGACCGTACGACCGGTCTGCGCGAGGCCGCGTCCGCCGTGCGCCGCGGGGAGCTCGTGGTGCTGCCCACCGACACGGTGTACGGCATCGGCGCGGACGCCTTCAGCTCGGAGGCCGTGGCGGACCTGCTGGCGGCCAAGGGGCGGGGCCGCTCCATGCCCACCCCGGTGCTCATCGGCTCGCCGAACACCCTGCACGGCCTGGTCACCGACTTCTCCGAGCAGGCGTGGGAGCTGGTGGACGCCTTCTGGCCGGGCGCGCTGACCCTGGTCGCCCGGCACCAGCCGTCCCTCCAGTGGGACCTGGGCGACACCCGCGGCACCGTCGCCATCCGGATGCCGCTGCACCCGGTGGCCATCGAACTGCTCACCGAGGTCGGCCCGATGGCGGTCTCCTCGGCCAACCTGACCGGCCACCCCTCCCCGGAGGACTGCGACGCCGCCCAGAACATGCTGGGCGACGCGGTGTCGGTGTACCTGGACGGCGGGCCGACGCCCGGCATCGTGCCGTCCTCCATCGTGGACGTCACCGGGGAGCACCCGGTGCTGCTGCGGGCCGGCGCCATCGACGCCGACGAGCTGCGCAAGGTGGTACCCGACCTTGAGGTGGCCAGTTGACCGCCCCTGAGGGGCGTGGCATAGGCACCGAAGTGTTCCGCATCCTCCACGTCAGCACCGGCAACGTCTGCCGCTCGCCGATCACCGAGCGGCTGACCCGCCATGCCCTCGTCCACCGGCTCGGGAGCCCCGCCGGGGACACCGTGGGCGGGCTGATCGTGGAGAGCGCCGGCACCTGGGGCCACGAGGGCGCCCCGATGGAGGCCAACGCCGAGGCGGTGCTCGCCGACTTCGGCGCCGACGCCAGCGGCTTCACCGGCCGCGAACTGCTGGACGAGCACGTCATCCGCGCCGACCTGGTGCTCACCGCCACCCGCGACCACCGGGCGCAGGTGATCTCCATGGGCCACTCGGCGGGGCTGCGCACCTTCACGCTGAAGGAGTTCACCCGGCTGGTACGGGCGATAGACCCGGCGACCCTGCCGGACCCCCGGCAGGAGGGCATGGTCGAGCGGGCCCGGGCGCTGGTACGGGCCGCCGCCGCGCTGCGCGGCTGGCTGCTGGCGCCGAGCGCCGAGGCGGACGAGGTCAACGACCCCTACGGGGCGCCGATCACCTACTTCCGCTCGGTCGGCGACGAGATCAACCAGGCCCTGGACCCGGTGGTCACCGCGCTCACCGGCGTACCCACCCGGCACTGAGCCGCCCCGCCTCCTCTGTTCCAGCGCGCCGCCGCCGCGCCCCCGGCCTACATTGGGCATACGGGCCACGCACAGCCGCCTGGAGCCACCATGCCGACCGCCGCCGCCGACGCGGGCGCCACCGCCCAGCCGGGCACCGCGGGGCCCCGAGCGCCCCGCGAGCCGGGGTACGGGCCCTCGGCGGGCGCCCTGGGCCGCCAGGACCCCGAGCTGGCGGCCGTGCTCGCGGCCGAGGAGCGACGGCAGGCGGAGGGCCTGCAACTGGTCGCCGCCGAGAACTTCACCTCCCCCGCCGTGCTGGCCGCGCTCGCCTCACCGCTGGCGAACAAGTACGCCGAGGGCTACCCGGACGCCCGGCACCACGGCGGCTGCGAGGCGGCCGACCAGGCCGAGCGGATCGCGGTACGCCGCGCCTGCGCCCTGTTCGGCGCCGAGCACGCCAACGTCCAACCGCACTCCGGCTCCTCGGCCGTGCTGGCGGCGTACGCGGCGCTGCTGCGGCCCGGGGACGCGGTACTGGCCCTCGGCCTCGCGTACGGCGGGCACCTCACCCATGGCTCACCGGCCAACCTCTCCGGCCGCTGCTTCGACTTCACCGCCTACCGCACCGATCCGGCCACCGGACTGATCGACTACGACGAGCTTCGGGAGCTGGCCCGCCGGGTGCGGCCGCGGGCCATCGTCTGCGGGTCGATCAGCTATCCGCGCCACCTCGACTACGCGGCGTTCCGGGAGATCGCCGACGAGTGCGGCGCCTGTCTGATCGCCGACGCCGCCCATCCGATCGGGCTGGTGGCGGGCGGGGCGGCGCCCAGCCCGGTGCCGTACGCGGACGTGGTGTGCGCCACCACCCACAAGGTGCTGCGCGGTCCGCGCGGCGGGATGCTGCTGTGCGGCGCGGAGCTGGCCGAGCGGATCGACCGGGCGGTGTTCCCGTTCACCCAGAGCGGCGCCCAGATGCACACCATCGCGGCGAAGGCGGTGGCCTTCGGGGAGGCGGCGGAGCCGGACTTCGCCGAGTACACCGGGCGGGTGGTGATGAACGCCCGGGCGCTGGCCGGAGCGCTCGCCGAGCGGGGCGCTGGGATCGTCACCGGAGGCACGGACACCCATCTGATCGTCGCCGACCCCGCGCCGCTGGGGCTGGACGGGCGGGCGGCCAAGGCCCGGCTGGCGGCGGCCGGGATCGTGCTGGACAGCTGCGCGCTGCCGTACGGGGACGGGCGGCGCGGGCTGCGGCTGGGCACCGCCGCGGTCACCACCCAGGGCATGGGCCCGGGGGAGATGGACCATATCGCCGAGCTGTGCGCCCTGGCGCTGGCCGAGGGCCCGCACCCGGAGGAGGCGGAGCGGCTGCGCGGCCGGGTACGGGAGCTGGCGGCGGCCTTCCCGCGTTTTCCCGGGACGCGCGCGGACCCGTACGCGGAGGCGTTCCCGCCGTAGCCGCGGGGGCTTTCGGCGCGGTGCCGGGCCGGTGCCGCAACCGTCCGCCCTACCTGGGTGTCCTTGCTTGTGGGGCGGCGGGGCTAGGGTGTGGGGCTGAGATGGCCGGCGAGACTTGTGGGGCAGCCCGTGCGTGATTATCTGCTGACGCTCTGCGTCACGGCCGCGGTGACCTATCTGCTGACCGGTCCGGTGCGGAAGTTCGCCATCGCGGTCGGCGCGATGCCGGAGATCCGAGCCCGGGACGTGCACCGCGAGCCGACGCCGAGGCTCGGCGGAATCGCGATGTTCTTCGGGCTGTGCGCGGGGCTGCTGACCGCCGACCACCTGGCGAACCTCAGCAGTGTCTTCGAGCTGTCCAACGAGCCCCGGGCGCTGCTCTCGGGTGCCGCGCTGATCTGGCTGATCGGGGTGCTGGACGACAAGTTCGAGATCGACGCGCTGATCAAACTGGGCGGCCAGATGATCGCCGCGGGCGTCATGGTGATGCAGGGCCTCACCATCCTGTGGCTGCCCATCCCGGGTATCGGCACGGTGGCGCTGACCCAGTGGCAGGGCACCCTGCTGACGGTGGCGCTGGTGGTGATCACCATCAACGCGGTGAACTTCGTGGACGGCCTGGACGGGCTGGCCTCGGGGATGGTGTGCATCGCGGCCTGCGCGTTCTTCCTGTACGCCTACCGCCTCTGGTACAGCTACGGCATCGAGGCGGCCGCCCCGGCGACGATGTTCGCGGCCATCCTGATGGGCATGTGCGTGGGCTTCCTGCCGCACAACATGCACCCGGCGCGGATCTTCATGGGCGACTCCGGCTCGATGCTGATCGGGCTGATCCTGGCCGCCTCGGCGATCTCGATCACCGGCCAGGTGGACCCGGACACCCTGAAGATCTTCGAGGGTTCGACCCGGGAGGCCACCCACGCGGCGCTGCCGGTCTTCATCCCGCTGCTGCTGCCGCTGACCATCATCGCGATCCCGATGGCCGACCTGGTGCTGGCGATCGTGCGCCGCACCTGGAACGGGCAGTCGCCGTTCGCGGCCGACCGGGGCCATCTGCACCACCGGCTGCTGGAGATCGGCCACTCGCACAGCCGCTCGGTGCTGATCATGTACTTCTGGTCGGCGCTGATCGCCTTCGGGACGCTGTCGTACTCGGTCCACTCGGCGTCCATGTGGATCGTGCTGGCGATCGTGGCGCTGAGCGCCATCGGGCTGGTGCTGCTGCTCCTGCCGCGCTTCACCCCGCGCGCCCCGCGCTGGGCGGAGTCCTTCGTACCGCCGCGCTACCGCCGCCGGCGCCACCAGCCGACGGCCACCGAAGCCGACGCACTGCCTCCGTACGCCTACCAGGCGCCGGAGGACGGCGGCGAGGAGCGCGAGCCGGTGCCCGCCGGGGTCAGCGGGGCGACCGCGCTGAGCGCCCTCTCCGGTACGCACGAAAGGCGGAAGGCCGGAACGCGAGGCTGACGAAACCGCGTATCAGGGTCCATTACCAGACAAAGTGCGGCCCTGTCGTGCACACACGCGCGGGGTCACTCTCATGTGTGAGAGTAAGCACACCTTATGGGTAAAGACCTATTCAAATAGTTTGTGATACCGTTCACGAGACCCGGCGACAGAGCCGAAGGACCGTAGTGCGACGGTTCCTCAGCCCCGAGACACGCCTCGGACCGGGCCTACGCTCGTCCATGACGACACCCTGCCCCCACCAAGCAAGCGGAGATGCCGCCATGCCGTCCAACGACGCACGCACCCTTCTGTCCGCAGCCCTCCCCACCATCGGCGTCGGCGCGATCGCCGCCGTCGTGAGCGGTGTGGTCGCCGGCGGCAAGGGGGCGATCGGCGGCGTTGTCGCGACCGTGGTGACGGTTCTGTTCATGGCCGGCGGGCTGCTGGTGCTCCAGCGGACCGCCAAGAAGCTGCCCCACCTCTTCCAGGCGATGGGGCTGCTGCTCTACACCACGCAGATCCTGCTGCTCTTCGTCTTTCTCGCCGTCTTCAAGAACACCACGCTGTTCCACCCGCGGGCCTTCGCCTTCTCCCTGATCGCGACCACCCTCACCTGGATCGGCGCGCAGACGGTCGCGCACATGAAGGCCAAGACCCTCTACGTCGAACCGGAATCGAGCCGTCAGAGCGAGCGGACCACCGCCTCGTGACCTTCCGGAAGACCGAGGGGCGGGGCCGTCACCGTGCGGGGTAGGGCCGGGATAAAGGCGCGTTCGATGAACTGCTATCGTCCGGTGCCAACTGCGGCACTGCGGACGCGGGCATCCGAGCTGACGCCTGTTCCAGCGCGAGGCACGATGCCTGACCGCCGCCCCCACATCCGTAACACCAGTCCAGTGCCGAACAGCGGCCGTGCGCCGCGCCGACACAACGAGGTTGCCGTACCCATGCGCCATGCTGAAGGAGCCCGCGGTGAGTGCTGACCCGACGCAGGTGCTCGCCTTCGAGGTCGACTGCCACATCTTCGACGGATGCGGCTTTCCGGCCCCCGGCCTGCACTCCTTTGTCTTCGAGCCGCTGTTCACCGTCGGCGGTATCGACTTCAACAAGCCGATGCTCCTGGCGCTGATGAGCACGCTGGTCGTCGTGGGCTTCTTCTGGGCGGCGTTCAACAAGCCGAAGCTGATCCCCGGCAAGCTCCAGATGGTCGGTGAGGCGGGTTACGACTTCATCCGCCGCGGCGTCGTCTACGAGACCCTCGGCAAGCGCGAGGGCGAGAAGTACGTCCCGATCATGGTCTCGATGTTCTTCTTCATCTGGATCATGAACATCTGGTCGATCATCCCGGTCGCCCAGTTCCCGGTGACCTCCGTCATCGCCTTCCCGGCCGGACTGGCCGCGATCGTCTACATCATGTGGGTCAGCCTGACCTTCAAGCGCCACGGCTTCGTCGGCGGCTGGAAGAACATCGCCGGCTACGACAAGTCGCTCGGCCCGGTGCTCCCCGCGGTCATGGCGATCGAGCTCTTCTCGAACCTGCTGATCCGGCCCTTCACCCACGCGGTGCGGCTCTTCGCCAACATGTTCGCCGGGCACGTCCTGCTGCTGATCTTCACCATCGCCAGCTGGTACCTGCTCAACGGCATCGGCATCGCCTACGCCGGCGTCTCGTTCGTGATGGTGATCCTGATGACGGTCTTCGAGCTGTTCATCCAGGCGCTTCAGGCCTATGTCTTCGTCCTGCTGGCCTGCAACTACATCCAGGGCGCTCTCGCCGAGCACCACTGAGGCCGCAGGCCCCCAAGGACTTCGTCCAGGGGGGACCCCCACCAAGGACCTCCGTCCAGGGGACCCCCGGCTCCACCCCTGTCGTCCGGTGGCCAACCACCACCGGTCCGTGAAAAGAGAAGGAAGAAACGGCATGTCTGCTCTCGACACCCTCGCCGCCGTCAACCTCTACGGCAACCTCGGCTCGATCGGCTACGGCCTCGCGGCCATCGGCCCCGGCGTCGGCGTCGGCATCATCTTCGGCAACGGCACCCAGGCCCTGGCCCGTCAGCCCGAGGCGGCCGGCCTGATCCGCTCGAACCAGATCCTGGGCTTCGTGCTCTGTGAGGCGCTCGCCCTCATCGGTCTGGTCATGCCGTTCGTCTACCCGGTCGACTAATCCAGTTCGTCGGATCTTCCCCTTTCGACGAAAGGCAGTGACATGAGCCACCTGGTTCAGCTGGCGGCCGAGGAGGTCCAGAACCCCCTCCTCCCGCCGATTCCCGAGCTTGTCGTCGGCCTGATCGCCTTCGTGATCGTCTTCGGCGTCCTCGCCAAGAAGCTCCTCCCGAACATCAACAAGGTTCTGGAAGAGCGCCGCGAGGCGATCGAAGGCGGCATGGAGAAGGCCGAGGCCGCCAAGACCGAGGCCGAGAGCGTTCTGGAGCAGTACAAGGCCCAGCTCGCCGAGGCCCGCCACGAGGCCGCCCGGTTGCGCCAGGAGGCCACCGAGCAGGGCACCGCGATCATCGCCGAGATGCGCGCGGAGGGTCAGCGCCAGCGCGAGGAGATCATCGCCGCCGGCCACACCCAGATCGCGGCGGACCGCAAGTCCGCGGCCACCTCGCTCCGTCAGGACGTGGGCAAGCTCGCCACCGACCTGGCCGGCAAGCTGGTCGGCGAGTCCCTGGAGGACCACGCCCGCCAGAGCCGCACCATCGACCGTTTCCTCGACGAGCTTGAGGAGAAGGCCGAGGCCGCCCGATGAACGGAGCGAGCCGCGAGGCACTGGTCGCCGCACGCGAGCGTCTCGACGCGCTGACCGACTCCGCGTCGGTCGACGCGGCGAAGGTCGCGGGCGAACTGGCCGCCGTCACCGCGCTGCTCGACCGCGAGGTCTCGCTGCGCCGGGTCCTCACCGACCCGGCGCAGCCCGGCGAGGCCAAGGCCGTGCTGGCCGGACGGCTGCTCGGCGGTCAGGTGGGCGGCGAGACCGTCGACCTGGTCTCCGGCATGGTCCGCGCCCGCTGGTCGCAGTCCCGCGACCTGGTCGACGCGGTCGAGGAGCTGGCGAACACCGCCGACCTCACCGCGGCGCAGCGGGCCGGCGCCCTGGACGACGTGGAGGACGAGCTGTTCCGGTTCGGCCGGATCGTCGGCGCGAACAAGGAGCTGCGCTCCGCGCTGACCGACAAGGCCGCCACCGCCTCCGCCAAGTCCGGGCTGGTCCGCGGTCTGCTGGGCGGCCGGGCCAACCCGGTCACCGAGCGGCTGGTCGCCCGTCTGGTCACCGCGCCGCGGGGACGTAGCCTGGAAGCGGGACTGGAGTCCCTGTCCAAGCTCGCCGCCGCCCGGCGGGACCGGATGGTCGCGGTCGTCACCTCGGCGGTGCCGCTCAGCGACGGGCAGAAGCAGCGCCTCGGCGCCGCCCTGGCCACGCTGTACGGCCGCCACATGCACCTCAACCTCGACGTGGACCCCACGGTCCTCGGCGGGATCCAGGTGCGGGTGGGCGACGAGCTGATCGACGGCAGCGTCGCCAGCCGCCTCGGCGAGGCGGAACGGCGCCTGGCCGGCTGACGCCGGCCGCACACAAGCAACGCGTACAGAAGCAAGCAGTACCGAAGCAGTACCGACGGCCCGGTTGGGCCGTGCACAGGATGCAGAAGCTCTGGGGGCCCGCGGCGCCAGCCGCACCGGGCAGCACAGCCCCAGACCCCCATGAAGACTTCGGGCCCAACAAGGAGAGCAGGGAACCCAGATGGCGGAGCTCACGATCCGGCCGGAGGAGATCCGGGACGCACTGGAGAACTTCGTCCAGTCGTACAAGCCGGACGCGGCCTCGCGCGAGGAGGTCGGAACGGTCAGCCTGGCCGGCGACGGCATCGCGAAGGTGGAGGGCCTGCCCTCCGCCATGGCGAACGAGCTGCTGAAGTTCGAGGACGGCACCCTCGGCCTCGCCCTCAACCTTGAGGAGCGCGAGATCGGTGCCATCGTCCTCGGTGAGTTCAGCGGCATCGAGGAGGGCCAGTCGGTCACCCGCACCGGCGAGGTCCTGTCCGTCGCCGTCGGCGAGGGCTACCTGGGTCGCGTCGTCGACCCGCTCGGCAACCCGATCGACGGCCTCGGCGAGATCGCGACCGAGGGCCGCCGCGCCCTCGAACTGCAGGCCCCCACGGTCATGCAGCGCAAGTCGGTGCACGAGCCGATGGAGACCGGCTACAAGGCCGTCGACGCCATGACCCCGATCGGCCGCGGTCAGCGCCAGCTGATCATCGGCGACCGGCAGACCGGCAAGACCGCCCTCGCCGTCGACACGATCATCAACCAGCGCGACAACTGGCGCTCGGGCGACCCGGAGAAGCAGGTCCGCTGCATCTACGTCGCCATCGGCCAGAAGGGCTCCACCATCGCCTCCGTGCGCGGTGCCCTGGAGGACGCCGGCGCGCTGGAGTACACCACCATCGTCGCCGCCCCGGCGTCCGACCCGGCCGGCTTCAAGTACCTGGCGCCGTACACCGGTTCGGCCATCGGCCAGCACTGGATGTACCAGGGCAAGCACGTCCTGATCGTCTTCGACGACCTGTCGAAGCAGGCCGACGCCTACCGCGCCGTCTCCCTGCTGCTGCGCCGCCCGCCGGGCCGCGAGGCGTACCCGGGTGACGTCTTCTACCTGCACTCCCGTCTGCTGGAGCGCTGCGCCAAGCTCTCCGACGACATGGGCAAGGGGTCGATGACCGGTCTGCCGATCGTCGAGACCAAGGCCAACGACGTCTCGGCGTTCATCCCGACCAACGTCATCTCCATCACCGACGGCCAGTGCTTCCTGGAGTCCGACCTGTTCAACGCCGGCCAGCGCCCGGCCCTGAACGTCGGTATCTCGGTCTCCCGCGTCGGTGGCTCCGCCCAGCACAAGGCCATGAAGCAGGTCTCCGGCCGGCTCCGCGTGGACCTCGCCCAGTTCCGTGAGCTGGAGGCGTTCGCCGCCTTCGGTTCCGATCTGGACGCGGCCTCGAAGGCCTCGCTGGAGCGCGGCAAGCGCATGGTCGAGCTGCTGAAGCAGGCCCAGTACCAGCCGATGCCGACCGAGAACCAGGTCGTCTCGGTGTGGGCCGGCACCACCGGCCGGATGGACGACGTCCCGGTCAACGACATCCGCCGCTTCGAGTCCGAGCTGCTGGAGCACCTGCACCGCGACCACAAGGGCCTGATGGACTCGATCCGCGAGGGCGGCAAGATGTCCGACGACACCCTGACCTCGGTGTCCGACGCCATCGCCGGCTTCAAGAAGCAGTTCGAGACCTCGGACGGAAAGCTGCTGGCCGAGGACGCCCCGGCCGCCGCCAACGTCTCGAAGTGACGACGGAAGGGACCTGACTCATGGGAGCGCAGCTCCGGGTCTACAAGCGTCGTATCAAGTCCATCACGGCGACCAAGAAGATCACCAAGGCGATGGAGATGATCTCCGCCTCGCGCATCGTCAAGGCGCAGCGCAAGGTGGCGGCCTCCACGCCGTACGCGACCGAGCTCACCCGCGCGGTCACGGCGGTGGCCACCGGGTCGAACACCACGCACCCGCTGACCACCGAGAAGGACAACCCGGCCCGGGCCGCGGTGCTGCTCCTGACGAGCGACCGCGGTCTGGCGGGCGGCTACTCGGCCAACGCCATCAAGGCCGCGGACCAGCTGTCCGAGCGGCTGCGCGGTGAGGGCAAGGAGGTCGACACCTACATCGTCGGCCGCAAGGGTGTCGCCTACTACGGCTTCCGCGAGCGCAAGATCGCGGACTCGTGGACCGGCTTCACCGACCGCCCGGACTACGCGGACGCCAAGCGGGTCGCCGCGCCGCTCATCGAGGCCGTGGTCAAGGACACGGCCGAGGGCGGCGTGGACGAGCTCCACATCGTCTTCACCGAGTTCGTCTCGATGATGACGCAGACGCCCGTGCAGAACCGGATGCTGCCGCTCAGCATCGACGAGAAGGCGGAGGAGTCCGGCTCCAAGGGCGAGATCCTTCCGCTGTTCGAGTTCGAGCCGTCGGCCGAGGACGTCCTGGACGCCCTGCTGCCGCGGTACGTCGAGAGCCGCATCTACAACGCCCTGCTCCAGGCCGCCGCTTCCGAGCACGCCGCCCGGCGCCGTGCGATGAAGTCGGCGACGGACAACGCCGGAGAGCTGGTCAACGACCTCTCCCGGCTCGCCAACGCGGCCCGCCAGGCCGAAATCACCCAGGAAATCAGCGAGATCGTCGGTGGCTCCGCAGCCCTCGCCGACGCCGCGGGGAGTGACAGGTAATGACGACGACAGTTGAGACGGCCGCCGCCACGGGCCGCGTCGCCCGGGTCATCGGCCCGGTCGTCGACGTGGAGTTCCCCGTCGACGCGATGCCGGAGATCTACAACGCGCTGAAGGTCGAGGTCCCGGACCCGGCGACCCCCGGCGCGACCAAGACGCTGACCCTGGAGGTCGCCCAGCACCTGGGTGACGGCCTGGTCCGCACCATCTCCATGCAGCCCACCGACGGCCTGGTCCGCCAGGCCGCGGTGCGCGACACCGGCACCGGCATCACCGTGCCCGTCGGTGACGTCACCAAGGGCCGGGTGTTCAACACCCTGGGCGAGGTGCTCAACGACGAGGCCTCCACGGTCGCGTCCGCCGAGCGCTGGGCGATCCACCGCAAGGCCCCGGCCTTCGACCAGCTTGAGTCGAAGACCGAGATGTTCGAGACCGGTCTGAAGGTCGTCGACCTCCTCACCCCGTACGTCAAGGGTGGAAAGATCGGCCTCTTCGGTGGCGCCGGCGTCGGCAAGACCGTGCTGATCCAGGAAATGATCGTGCGTGTGGCGAAGCTGCACGACGGTGTGTCGGTCTTCGCGGGCGTCGGTGAGCGCACCCGTGAGGGCAACGACCTCATGGTGGAGATGGAGGAGGCCGGCGTTCTCGACAAGACCGCGCTGGTCTTCGGCCAGATGGACGAGCCCCCGGGCACCCGTCTGCGGGTCGCCCTGGCCGGTCTGACCATGGCGGAGTACTTCCGCGATGTGCAGAAGCAGGACGTGCTCTTCTTCATCGACAACATCTTCCGGTTCACCCAGGCCGGTTCCGAGGTGTCCACCCTGCTCGGCCGCATGCCGTCCGCGGTGGGCTACCAGCCGAACCTGGCGGACGAGATGGGCCTCCTGCAGGAGCGCATCACCTCGACCCGCGGTCACTCGATCACCTCGATGCAGGCGATCTACGTCCCCGCCGACGACCTGACCGACCCGGCCCCGGCCACCACCTTCGCCCACCTCGACGCGACGACGGTGCTCTCCCGTCCGATCTCGGAGAAGGGCATCTACCCGGCCGTGGACCCGCTGGACTCCACGTCCCGGATCCTGGACCCGCGTTACATCACGCAGGACCACTACGCCGCGGCCAGCCGCGTCAAGGGGATCCTGCAGAAGTACAAGGACCTCCAGGACATCATCGCGATCCTCGGTATCGACGAGCTCGGCGAGGAGGACAAGCTCGTCGTCCACCGTGCCCGCCGGGTGGAGCGCTTCCTGTCCCAGAACACCCACGCCGCCAAGCAGTTCACCGGTGTGGACGGCTCGGACGTGCCGCTGGACGAGTCGATCGCCGCGTTCAACGCGATCTGCGACGGCGAGTACGACCACTTCCCCGAGCAGGCCTTCTTCATGTGCGGTGGTCTTGAGGACCTCAAGAAGAACGCCAAGGAGCTCGGCGTCTCGTAAGAGGCTCCAGCCGTGACACGAGGGGGGCGGGGCTCGCCCCGCCCCCCTCGTCCACTCCCGGCCCCCCTGTTCGACCCCGCTCGACCCCGCTTCACCCGGAGCCCGGCGCCGCAGGCGTCCGGCGCCCCACTAGACTGACGAATGACACCCGGCCGGACGGCCGGGTGGAGACCCGAGGAGCCACCCTTGGCCGCTGAGCTGCACGTCGAGCTGGTCGCCGCGGACCGGAGTGTCTGGTCCGGCGAGGCCACCCTGGTCATCGCGCGCACCACCTCCGGCGACATCGGCGTCATGCCCGGCCACCAGCCGCTGCTGGGTGTGCTGGAGTCGGGCCCGGTGACCATCCGTACGAGTGACGGCGGGACCGTCGTCGCCGCCGTCCACGGCGGTTTCCTCTCGTTCGCCGACAACAAGCTCTCGCTGCTCGCCGAGATCGCGGAGCTGGCGGACGAGATCGACACCCAGCGCGCCGAGCGTGCGCTGGAGCGCGCCAAGTCCGACTCGGACGCCGCCGCCGAGCGGCGCGCCGACGTCCGGCTGCGCGCGGTGTCGGCGCACTAGCCCCGTCACCGACTGGTTGTGCCCTCAGCCGCGGTGCGGTCTGGAATCATCCGGACCGCACCGCGGCTGAGGTCGATGCAGGTGTACGCAGGTTGTATGCAGGTGTAACGCGGTCCGCTACGAGATGTGAGCGAGGAGGTCGGTGGAGATGTCCCTCGTTCTGCTGGTGAGCGCCCTGGTCGTCGCACTGGTGGTGATCGGGCTCTTCGTCTTCGGACTGCGCAGGCGGCTGATCCAGCGCTCCGGCGGCACCTTCGACTGCAGTCTGCGCTGGCAGGTGCCCGAGGCGGAGGGGCTGCCGCCGGGCACCGCGCCCTCCGGTAAGGGCTGGGTGTACGGCGTGGCCCGCTACGGCGGCGACCGGGTGGCCTGGTTCCGGATCTTCTCCTACGCCCCCCGTCCGCGCCGGACGCTGGAGCGCTCCGGCATCGAGGTGCTGGCCCGCCGGATGCCGGAGGGCGAGGAGGAGCTGGCGCTGCTGTCGGACTCGGTGGTGCTGGGCTGTCTGCACCACGGCCACCATGTGGAGCTGGCGATGAGCGAGGACGCCCTCACCGGCTTCCTCGCCTGGCTGGAGGCGGCGCCGCCCGGCCAGAGGGTCAATGTTGCATAGTTATTGATGTTGGCGCGGCCGCACCCGTCTCGGGTGCGGCCGCGTTGGCGTCGGCGCGGGCGACGGCCGCCCGTGCAGGTGGGGGCCGTCGTGGGGGAGCGACACCGCGCGTACGCCGGAAGGCGGCCCGTGACGGGGACTGCCCCCGCCCCGGACCGCCGGGTCCGTCAGGCGCTCACGGTCACTTCAGGCCGCCGCTGATCGCGGAGACCAGCTCGCCGTTGGCGGTGTCACCGCTGAACTCCCAGAAGAACGCGCCGCCCAGGCCCTGGTTCTTGGCCCAGGCCATCTTGGAGGTGACGGTCGCCGGGGTGTCGTAGCTCCACCAGTTGGTGCCGCAGTGCGCGTACGCGGTACCGGCGATGGTGCCGTTGGCCGGGCAGGAGGCCTTGAGGACCTTGTAGTCCTCGATGCCCTGCTCATAGGTGCCGGCCGCCGGTCCGGTGGCGGTGCCGCCCGGCTCCTTCTGGGTGACGCCGGTCCAGCCGCGGCCGTAGAAGCCGATGCCGAGCAGCAGCTTGGACGCGGGCACGCCCTTCGACTTGAACTTGGCGATCGCGTCGGCGGAGGTGAAGCCCTGCTGCGGGATGCCCGGGTACGAGGTCAGCGGCGAGTGCGGGGCCGTCGGGCCCTTGGCCGCCCAGGCGCCGAAGAAGTCGTAGGTCATCACGTTGTACCAGTCGAGATACTGCGCGGCGCCGCCGTAGTCGGCCGCGTCGATCTTGCCGCCGTCGGTGCCGTCGGCCGTGACGGCCGCGGTGACCAGGTTGTTGGCGCCGAACTTGGCGCGCATGGCCTGCATCATGTTCTTGAAGGCGGCCGGGCCGCTGGTGTCGCAGGTCAGACCGCAGGCGTTGGGGTACTCCCAGTCCAGGTCGATGCCGTCGAAGACATCGGCCCAGCGCGGGTCCTCCACCAGGTCGTAGCAGGACTGGGCGAAGGCGGCCGGGTTCTGCGCGGCCTGGCCGAAGCCGCCGGACCAGGTCCAGCCGCCGAACGACCACAGCACCTTGATGTGCGGGTACTGGGCCTTCAGCTTGCGCAGCTGGTTGAAGCTGCCGCGCAGCGGCTGGTCCCAGGTGTCGGCCTTGCCGTCCACCGACTGGTCGGCGGTGTACGCCTTCTCGTAGTCGGCGAAGCCGTCACCGATGGTGCACTTGCCGTTCTGCACGTTGCCGAAGGCGTAGTTGATGTGGGTGATCTTCTGCGCGGAGCCGGAGGTCACCAGGTTCTTGACGTGGTAATTGCGCCCGTAGACGCCCCAGTTGGTGAAGTAGCCCAGGTTGATCTTGGAGCCGGGGCCCGGGCCGGGGTCGGTGCCGCCGCCGGTGGTGCGGACCTTGACGGAGGCGCCGACCGGGCCGGTCTGGTCCTTGGAGTCACGGGCCTGGACGGCGTACGAGTAGTCGGTGCCGGCGGTGAGCCCGCTGTCGGTGTACGTCAGCCCGGTGACCGTGGCGACCTTGGCCCCGTCGCGCAGCACGTCGTAGTTCTTGACGCCGTTGTCGTCGGTGGCCGCGCCCCAACTGAGCTTCACCGAGGTGTCGGTGATCGCTGAGGCGGAAAGGGCGCCGGGGGCGCTGGGCGGGTTGTCGCCGGGGACCTGGGGCCCGCCGTCGCAGGAGCCGCCGTTCAGCTTGCAGCCGGTCGGGGAGCCGGGGCCGGAGCCGTTGAAGCCGAAGGAGACGGAGGCGCCCGGGGCGACGGTCCCGTTCCAGCCGACGTTCTTGGCGGTCCAGTGGTTGCCGCTGTTGGTGACGGTGGCGTCCCAGGCGGAGGTGACCTTGGTGCCGGCCGGGAAGTCCCACTCGACGGTCCAGGAGGACAGCGTGGTAGTGCCGGTGTTCTTCACCGTCCAGGAGCCGCCGAAGCCGGAGCCCCAGTCGGAGGTCTTGGTGAAGGTGGCGGTGGCCGAGGTGGCGGCCTGGGCGGGGGAGGCGAGGCCGACCATGGCGGCCAGCGGGAGCAGCAGCGCGGTGAGTCCGGCCGTGGCTCTGGCCCGGAATCTGCTGGTGCGCGGTCGTGCTTGAGTGCTCAACGGTGCTCCTCAAGATGCGGACGGACAGGGTGGGGGTCCGTGGTCCGTGGTGGGAGTGCGCGCCGTGAGCGTAGGAAGGTCTGGACCAATCGTCAATAGGTCCAGACCAAAGTAGAGGTGCCCGGATGGACCGGGGAAGGGTGCCCGAACGGCCGGGGGAGGGGTGCCCGGGGGGGTCCCGGGAAGGGTGTCCGGACGGTACGGGAAGGGGCGCCCGGACGGTACGGGGAGCGGTGCCCGAGGGGTCCTCGGTCAGACACCCAACTCCTGGGCCAGCACCGCCGCTTGCACCCTGCTGCGCAGCTCCAGCTTGGCCAGCAGCCGGCTCACATGGGTCTTCACCGTGGCCTCCGCCATCTCCAGGCGTACGGCGATCTCCGCGTTGGACAGCCCCTCGCCGAGGCAGGACAGCACCTCCCGCTCCCGCCGGGTCAGCGCCTCCAGCACCGCCGGATCGGTGCCCGTCCCCCCGCGCGGCGGCCGGCTCGGCGCGGCGAACTCCGCGATCAGCCGGCGGGTCACGGCCGGGGCGATCAGGCCTTCGCCGCGCGCCACCGTCCGTACCGCCTCCAGCAGGTCCCGGGCGTCCGCGTTCTTCAGCAGAAAGCCCGCCGCCCCCGCGCGCAGCGCCCCGAAGACATACTCATCCAGGTCGAAGGTGGTCAGCACCAGCACATCCGCCAGCCCCTCGGCCACCACCTGCCGGGTCGCCGACACCCCGTCCAGCCGGGGCATCTGCACATCCATCAGCACCAGGTCGGGCCGCAGCTCCCGGGCCAGCCGGACCGCCTCCTCGCCGTCCCCCGCCTCCCCGGCCACCTCGATGTCCGGGGCGCTGCGCAGGATCAGCACCAGCCCGGCCCGTACCGCGCTCTGGTCCTCGGCCACCAGCACCCGCACCGGCGCCGCCTCCACGTCCCGGGGGCCCGCGCCCCACTCCTCCGTACTCACGCCTCCGGCTCCCTGTCCTCCTCGGCGACGGGCAGCTCCGCCCGTACCCGCCACGTCTCCGACCCGCTCCCCGGATCCTCCACCGGGCCCGCCTCGAACACCCCGTCCAGCAGCGCGACCCGCTCGCGCATCCCGATCAGCCCGGCGCCCGACCCCGGCGCGCGCGGCCCCGGCCGCTCCCCGCGCGGGCTGACCACCTCCACCACCAGCCCCCGGTCCGAGGCGGCCAGCGAGACCACCACCTCCCCGGGCCCGGCGTGCTTGAGGGCGTTGGTCAGCGACTCCTGGACGATGCGGTACGCGGCCAGCTCCACCGGCGCGGGCAGCCGCAGCCCCGGCACCGGCTGATGGTCCAGCCGTATGGTCAGACCGCCCGCCGCCCCGTTCGCCCCGGCCTGCCGCACCAGCGCCTCCAGCCCGGCCAGCGTGGGCGCCGCCGCGGGCTGCTCGCCCTCCCCGCCGCCGTCCCGCAGCAGACCGATCAGCCGGCGCATCTCCGCCAGCCCCGCCACGCTGTTCTCCCGGATCACCCCGAGCGCCTCCCGGGTGGTGCGCTCGTCGTCCAGCGACTGGGCGGCGGTGGAGTGGATGGCGATCGCGGAGAGATGGCCGGCCACCACATCGTGCAGCTCCCGGGCCATCCGGGCCCGTTCGGCGGTGACCGCCTGGACCCGGTCCATCTCGGCCAGCAGCGCGGTCTGCTCGGCCCGCAGCCGCGCCGCCTCGGCGGCCTCCCGATGGTTGCGCACCACCGCCCCGCTGATCGCCGGGACGAAGGTGATCAGCGCGGTGACCAGCCCCGCCAGCAGCGCCAGGGCCTGCTGGTACCAGGCCACATAGCCGATGGTCAGGGCGGCGGCGACCATCGCCATGGAGACCGGCAGCCGGCGCGCGGTGGCCGGCGGCCCGTACACCACGGCCGCGTACACCAGGTCGGCGAAGAGGATGACGGTGGCCAGATTGCCCCGGGTGCAGGCGTCCAGGACCACCGCGAGCGTGCCGCCGGCCAGGGCGAACCGCGGCCGGCTGCGCCGTACCAGTGCCAGCGCGGACATCGCCACCAGCGGCACCAGCACCAGCCACCCGGCCGTCAGCGGCCGGTACTCGGTGGGGCCGCCGGAGTACAGCCCCAGGGACCACAGCAGCAGCCCGACCGCCAGCCCGCCGCCGCCCAGCAGCACATCGTCGCGGTGCGGACGGGGTGGCAGCAGCCGCAGGCCCCCCGGGGAAACTCTCACACCCCCATCCAACACGCCGCCCACCCGCCCCGGCGTCCCCGCCCCGGCCGAGCCGCCACCCCACCCCCCTCCGTCGAAGGATGCAGTGCGATCTCCTCACCGCCGACGACGATCCGGCCGCACCGCCCCGCCAGGCTGGAGGAACCGGGAAAGGAGACCCGCCGTGATCGTCACCCTCATCATCGTCTGCGAGGTCGGCTTCTGGGTGCTGCTGGCCGCCGGGCTCGGCGCTCGCTACCTGCTGCGGATGCCCCGCACCGGCGCCGCGCTGCTGCTCTGCGAACCGCTGCTGGAGGTGGTGCTGCTGGTGGCGACCGCGGTGGACCTGAAGAACGGGGCCGACCCCAGCGCCAAGCACGGCATCGCCGCGCTCTACATCGGCTACACCGCGGGCCATGGCCACCGCACCGTGAAGTGGCTCGACGGCCACGCCGCCCACCGCTTCGCCGGCGCCCCCAAGCCGCCCGGCCCGCCCCGCTACGGCCTGGCCCGCGCCGCCCACGAGGGCCGCGTCTGGCTCGGCACCCTCACCGCGGCGGCGGTCGCCACCGCCCTGCTCTGGCTGGCCATCCTCTACGTGGACGACCCCGCCCGCACGACCTCCCTGTACAGCTGGATGCACACCGCCTGGCGGGCAGCCGGCATCCACGGCCTGATCGCCCTCTCCTACGCCCTCTGGCCCAGAAAGGCCCCGGCCCGGGAACCGAAGCCCGAGCCGGAGCCGGTGGACGCCCGGCTGCGGTGACGGCCGGGGGCCGTTGCGGAGAGCGGTACGGGGGCCGCGCCCGGCCGTGTACCTCGGCGCCGGTAGCCCGGCGCGCCTCTCCGCTCAGGCCGCCGCCCCGCCGGCGTACCTCAGCGTTCGCCGCCCGGGACCCAGAGGACGTCCCCGACCTCCTTGTTGGCGGTGCGGGCGAGGATGAAGAGGAGGTCGGAGAGGCGGTTGAGGTAGGTGGCGGTGAGGGCGTTCATCGAGTCGCCGTGCTCCTCCAACGCGGCCCAGGTGGAGCGCTCGGCGCGGCGGACCACGGTGCAGGCCTGGTGCAGCAGGGCCGCGCCCGGGGTGCCGCCGGGGAGGATGAAGGAGCGCAGCTTCTCCAGCTCCTCCAGATAGCGGTCGCAGTCCGCCTCCAGCTTGTCGACGTAGGACTGCTCCACCCGCAGCGGCGGGTACTGCGGGTTCTCCACCACCGGCGTCGACAGGTCCGCGCCCACGTCGAACAGGTCGTTCTGCACCCGGACCAGGACCTTGACCACGTCCTCGGCCAGGGCGCCCAGGGCGATGGCGGTGCCGATCGCCGCGTTGGCCTCGTTGGCGTCGGCGTACGCGGCGATCCGCCGGTCGGTCTTGGCGGTGCGGCTCATGTCACCGAGCGCCGTGGTGCCCTTATCGCCGGTACGGGTGTAGATGCGCGTCAGATTGACCATGCGGCCAGCCTACTGAGCCGCCCGGCTATCGAGCCGCCCGGCGGAAGACCCGGGTGCCGATGGTCAGCCCGGCGATCGTGAGCGCGGCGGCGGCCAGCAGGCCCCAGAGCATCGCGGGACCGGTGTAGTCCCCGACGTACGCGGCGCGCATCGCGTCCACCAGGTACCGCAGCGGTGTCAGCCGGGAGAGCAGGTCCAGCCAGCCGGGCGCCAGCGCCATCGGCAGCATCAGCCCGGAGAGCAGCATCAGCGGCATGGTCGTGGCGTTGACCACCGGGCCGAACTCGTGCGGCGTGGCCACCCGCAGCGCCAGCGCGTACGAGAGGGAGGCCAGGGCCACCGTGAGCACCCCGGTGAAGGCGAAGCCGATCAGTACGCCGGCCAGTGGTGCGCGCAGCCCCATCGCGACCGCCACCAGCACCAGCAGCACCGCCTGGAGGACGAAGACCGCCCCGTCCCGCAGCACCCGCCCCAGCAGCAGGGCGAGCCGGCTGACCGGGGTCACCCGCATCCGCTCCACCACCCCGGTGCTCTTCTCCACGATGATCGCGAATCCGGCGAACGAAGCCCCGAAGAGCGCCAGTTGGAGCAGCAGTCCGGGGACCAGCACCTGCCAGGAGTCGCCCGCCCCGCCCAGCGGCAGACCGGTGAGCAGCGGCCCGAAGAAGAGGAGGTAGAGCAGAGGCATCAGCACGCCGAAGAGCGTCTGGAACCGTGAGCGCAGGGTCTGGCGGGCGTAGCGCGAGAAGACCAGTGCGGTGTCGTGCAGCAGCACGGAGAACCTCCGAAAGGGGGGCGGGCGGTCAGACGGTGGCGGGGGTGGGGGCGGCCGGGGCGGGGCGGCGGCCGGTGAGGGCGAGGAAGGCGTCCTGGAGCGAGGCGGCCGCGGAACCGGCGTACCGCTCCTTGAGGACGATCGGCGCACCCTCCGCGACCACCCGGCCGTGGTCGATCACCACCAGCCGGTCGGCGAGCGCGTCCGCCTCGTCCAGGTAGTGGGTGGTCAGCACCACCGTGGTGCCGTGCTCGTCGCGCAGCCGCCGCACCAGCTCCCACAGGTCGGCCCGGCTGCCGGGGTCGAGCCCGGTGGTGGGCTCGTCCAGGAAGAGCACCTGGGGCCGGTGCGGGAGCGCCATGGCGATGTCCAGCCGCCGCCGCTGCCCGCCGGAGAGCGCCGCGCAGGGGCGCTCCAGCAGTGCGGTGAGGCCGAGTTCGGCGGCCAGCTCCTCGGCGCGGGCGGCCGCCTCGGCCTTGGGCAGGCGGTACAGCCTGCCCTGGGTGGTCAGCTCTTCGCGGACGGTCAGCGCCGGGTCGAGCCCGCCGCTCTGGGCCACGTAGCCGATCCGCTCCCGTACCCCGGCCGGATCCCGCAGCAGATCGCGGCCGGCCACGGTGGCGGTGCCGCCGGTCGGCGCGAGAAGCGTGGTGAGCATCCGCAGGGTGGTGGTCTTGCCCGCGCCGTTGGGGCCGAGGAAGCCCAGGATCTCGCCCGGGCGGACGGTGAGGTCGATGGAGCGCACGGCCGGCACGGGGCCGCCGGGGGTGGCGAAGGTGTGGGCCAGGCCGGCTGTCTCGATGATGGGCATGGCGGTAGAGAAGCAGAGTCGCTTTAAATTTGCAATGACTCTATTTTTTGGGTGAGGCCAGGAAGATACGATGAGGGCGGTGGTGGAGCGGACGGACGGGCGAGGACGGGCGAGGGAGCGGAAGGCCATGGCGGCGACCGAGGGACTGAGGGAGCGCAAGAAGCGGCAGACCAGGCAGCACATCTCCGACACGGCCACCCTGCTGTTCCTCCAGCGGGGCTTCGACGCGGTGACCATCGGGGAGATCGCCCGGGTCGCCGATGTCTCGGTCAACACCGTCTACAACTACTTCCCGGCCAAGGAGGACCTCTTCCTGGACCGGACCGAGGACACCGTCGACCGGCCCGCCCGCTGGGTGCGCGGCCGGCGCGCCGGGGAGTCCGCCGCCCAGGCCCTGCTGCGGGAGCTGCGCGAGGCCGTGGAGGGCTGCTCACCGGCCGTCGGGTTGTTCGCCGGCTACGCCGACTTCATGAAGGTGGTCAGCGAGGCCCCTACCCTGCGCGCCCGGCTCGGCGGGATCAGGGAAGAGAGCCTGGACGCCCTGGTCCGGGCGGTGCGCGCGGAGGCCGCCGAGGAGGACGGCCCGCTGCTGCCCGAACTGGTCGCGGGCCAGCTGCACTGGGTGCAGACCACCGTCATGGGCTGGATCTCCGCCCGGATGCTGGAGCGCCGCGACCCCGCCGAGGTCTCCCGGGACGCCCTCGTCCTGCTGGACGAGATCGAGGAACTGCTCGCCCCGAGGGTGCTCGGATACGCGGTACGGCGCCCCTGAAACGGTCATGACGCACCGTCACGGTGTGATGTCCGTCAGATGAGACGTGACGCGTATCTCTTCGCCGCCACAGGCCCGCCCGGGCCCGATAGCCTCCGCCGGAGAGCAGGTAGAGCACGTAGAAGCAGACAAGCAAACGGGCGTTAAGGGGAAGAAACGTGGCCAGGAAGCTCGCCGTCATCGGTGCCGGACTCATGGGCTCCGGAATCGCGCAGGTCTCCGCCCAGGCGGGCTGGGACGTGGTGCTGCGCGATGTCACCGACGCCGCGCTGACCCGCGGGACCGACGGCATCAAGGCGTCCTACGACCGGTTCGTGGCCAAGGGCAAGCTGGACGCCGCCGACGCCGAGGCCGCCCTGGCCCGTATCACCACCACCACCGACCTGGACGCGGCCGCCGACGCCGACCTGGTGGTGGAGGCGGTCTTCGAGAAGCTGGAGGTCAAGCACGAGATCTTCCGCACCCTCGACAAGATCGTCCGCGAGGAGGCCGTCCTCGCCTCCAACACCTCCGCCATCCCGATCACCAAGATCGCGGCGGTGACCGAGCGCCCGGACCGCGTGGTCGGCACCCACTTCTTCTCGCCGGTGCCGATGATGCAGCTCTGCGAACTGGTCCGCGGCTACAAGACCAGCGACGAAACCCTCGCCACCGCCCGCGAGTTCGCCGAGTCCGTGGGCAAGACCTGCATCGTGGTCAACCGCGATGTGGCCGGCTTCGTCACCACCCGGCTGATCTCCGCGCTGGTCGTCGAGGCGGCGAAGCTCTACGAGTCGGGCGTGGCCACCGCCGAGGACATCGACACCGCCTGCAAGCTGGGCTTCGGCCACGCCATGGGGCCGCTGGCCACCGCCGACCTGACCGGTGTGGACATCCTGCTGCACGCCACCGGCAACATCTACACCGAGTCCCAGGACGAGAAGTTCGCCCCGCCGGAGCTGATGCGCCGGATGGTGGACGCCGGTGACATCGGCCGCAAGAGCGGGCAGGGCTTCTACAAGCACTGAGCGCGTACCGGCACCGTGCGCGCCGGGCGGGTCCGGGCGCGCACACCGGCCGGGGGCCGTCGCCACGGTTCCTGACCGTTTCGGTGGTTCCCGGCGATTCCCGGCGGTTTCCTCCGGTGCGGAGCGCCCGTCCATCACCCCCTCGGGTGAATTCGGTATCGGTTCGCTTACAAGGCGCAACGACTGTGCCTGTCGGACAGTCAGTTGGTGCATAGAAAGACAGGACCACGAGGACACGAAGAGATGACGCCGATCCCGCCGTTCCACCGGCCCGTCGGGCGCACGCCGGCACGGCGGCGGGCGGACAACAGCGCAGGGATGACGGCGGAAACGTGACGACGCAGACGCAGCACTCACCGGGAGCGCATATGCACATCAGGGGCGACCACGCCGAACTGGTCGTCGGGGGCCGCCTCGACGTACGCAGCGCGGCGGACGCCCGTACGGTCCTGCACTCGGCCGTCGACGACGGAGCCGGCGACCTGGTGCTCGACCTGACCGGACTCGACTCCTGGGACGCCACCGGCCTCGGCGTCATCATGGGCGCCCACCGGCGGGCCGGACGCTGCGGCCGCCGGCTGGTGCTGCGCGGCGTACCCCCGCAGATGCAGCGGCTGCTGGTGGCCACCCGGCTGCACCGCATCCTCGCCATCGAGGGCGGCCTCGCCGCCGACTCGCTGCCCCGGGTCTGACCCGGCGGCGGCGCGGGGGCGGGGTTCGCCGGACGGCCCCGGCGGCGGCGCGCGGCCCCGGCCCGTACCGCTTCCGGCTCACAAGACGGTGACGTTGTGGGCACGGGGGCACCCCGGCTCTTCAATCACATCGGGTTAACGTCTAGGGTGCGGATTTGACGCCCGCCCATCAAAACGAGAACCAGCGCGGGCACCGGACCGGAAGCGGCAGCGGGCGTGCGGGAAGGCCGGGATGGGCTGACGACGCACCGCGCTACATGGGGGCTTGCACCTTGGACCCGATCGACCGGCGACCGGACGACGACTTCGGCACCGACGCCAGCGACGCCGCTTCCGGCGGCATCCGCGACCCCCAGACATCCGTCGACGGCACCGTCGGTGCGGTCGGCTCGTTCGACGGCTTCGCCGCCGGGGCGCCCGGCGCCTCCCGGGACGCCGACGGCGGTGCGTCCGGCAGCCCCGTCGGGGCCGATGACCGCCCCGCCCCCGCCCCCGAACCGCGGGACGAGGCGGCCGCCCCCTCCCCGCTCGCCGCGGCCGGTTCGGTGGTCGGCCGGGTCCGCACCACCCAGCTGGTCTCCGGCGGCTTCCTGCTCACCGTCAACCCGGTGGACGGCAGCGAGATAGAGCACTGCCCGCCCGGCCGGAAGCCCGAGGAGGCGCGCCGCCGCACCACCGAGGAGCGTGCCGAGCACACCCGCGCCGGCGGCCCGCCGGTGCCCGCCAGCCCCGCCGCCGCGCCGTTGCCCCTGCTGCGCCGCGAGGAGGAGCGGGAACGGCTGCTGCGGCTGCTCGCCCGCGACCGCTCCGCCCTGGTCACCGGCCCGGCCGGCTCCGGGCGCACCGCGCTGCTCGACGCGGTGGCCGCCGACTGCGCCGAGCTCGCCGAGGACGGCGTCATCCGGCTCAGTGGAGTGGGCCGCACCCCCGCCGAGGTGCTGTACGAGCTGCACGCGGCCGTGCTGCACGCCCCCGGGCACCGCCCCGACCGCGAGGGGCTGACCGCCGCCCTCACCGGGCTGGACGCCGTCATCGTCGTGGACGACCTGGAGTTCGGCGGCGCCGCGCTGGACGAGCTGCTGGACGCCGTACCCGAGAGCGTCTTCCTGTGCGCCGCGCTCACCGGCACCGTGCAGCCCTCCGAGGGCGCCTGGGTGGACGAGGTGCCGCTGCCCGGCCTTGACCGGGACGCCGCCGTGGAGCTGGTCCGGCGCGCCGTGGACCGGCCGCTCACCGAGGACGAGGCCAACTGGACCGGCGACCTCTGGTTCGAGTCCGAGGGGTTGCCGCTGCGGTTCGTCCAGGCCGCCGCCCTGCTGCGGCAGCGCGACGACCTCAGCCCCGCGACCGCCGACCCCGATGACGCGCTCGCCCAGTACGACGAGGACGATGTCTTCGCCGACACCCACGCGGCTCCGCTGCCCTCGCTCGGCGACGGCGCCGCCCCCGCCCCGCTGCTCGCCTCCCGGCTGAGCGGGGCCGCCCGGGAGACCCTGCGCTTCGCCGTCGCGCTCGGCGGCGAGGTGCCGCACCCCGCGCATCTGCCCGCGCTGGTCGGTGACACCCATGCGGACGCCGCGCTCGGCGAACTGCTGCGCTGCGGACTGCTCAGCCCGGCCGGCCCCCGCTACCGGCTGGCCGCCGGGGTGCTCACCCAGCTCACCGCCGACGGCTACGGCGAGGGCGCCGACGCCCGCGCGCACAGCGCCGCCCAGCACTACGCCTGGTGGACTGGCCACCCCTCGGTCAGCCCCGAGCGCGTCGCCGCCGAGGCCGACTCCGTACTCGCCGCGATGACCGCGCTGCTGCCGAGCACCGAGGCCGGGCACGCCAGTTCGGTGGTGCTGCTCGCCCGCAGTGCCGCGCCCGCCTTCGCCGCGGCCCTGCACTGGGGCGCCTGGGAGCGTGCCCTGCGAGCCGGCTCCGAGGCCGCCCGGATCGCCGGTGAGGTCGCCGAAGAGGCTTACATCCACCATGAGTTGGGGATCATCGCGCTCTGCGCCGGCAATCTGGACCGGGCCCGCGCCGAGCTGGAGGCGTCCACCTCCATGCGCGGGGCGCTCGCCGACAAGCGCGGCGCGGTGGCCGGCCGGCGCGCCCTCGCCCTGGTCGCCGACTGCGAACGCGCCCGCCCCGGCGAGGAGCCCGCGCCGCTCGCGCTGGTCCCGCCCCGCCAGGAGGGCCCGGCCTCACCGGCCGGCGGCGTACCGGCCGCGACCGGACTGCCGTATCTGCCGGGGCTCTCCAAGACCCCGCCGCCGGGTCCGGCGCCCGGGTACGACACCCCGGTCGGCACACCGCTCGGTCTGCCCGCGAGCCGGTCGGCCGCCATCTCGCCCGGCTGGTCGGTGAGCGCCCCCACCATGGTGTCCGGCCCGGCCGGCCGCGGCTCCCGGGTGCGGCGCACCCTGCTGAGCGGCGCCCGGCGCAATCTGGCCGCGGTCGGCGCCGGCGCCCTGCTGGTCGCCGTCCTCGGCACGGTGGTCACCCTGGGCGCCACCTCCGGCAACGGCAAGGGGGACCCCGGGCAGGTCATCACCGAGCGGTCCACCCCCAGGGACACCGGCGACGGCGGCCCGGGCACCGACGAGCCCGCCGAGGGCTCGACCCGCGACCCGGGCGGCCGACTGCCCGGCACCACCGGCGGAGGCGCCGCCACCTCGGGCGGTTCGGGCGGTTCCGGGGCGACCTCCGGGCCCGGCGAGGACGACGGCACGACCGAGTCGCCCACCCCGTCGGACAAGCCCAGCTCCCCGGACGGCACCGACCCGTCCACCGGCAGCCCCGGCCCGACCACCAGCGGCCCCACCGGCGGTACGGACCCCACCGGTGGCACCGACCCGACCGGCGGCACCGACCCCACGGGCGGCACCGACCCGACCGGCGGCACCGACCCCACGGGCGGCACCGACCCGACCGGGGGCACGGACCCCACCGGCGGTACCGATCCGACCGGGGGCACGGACCCCACCGGAGGCACGGACCCGACCGGAGGCACCGACCCGACCGGCGGTACGGACCCCACCGGGGGCACCGACCCGACCGGTGGCACCGACCCGGTGGGCGGCGCCCAGGGCGGCGCGGGCTCCTCCTCCGGCGGCTCCGGCGACGCCGGAGGCTCCCAGGCGGCCGGCGGCGCGGGCGGCAGCGCCTCGGCCGACTAGGGCCGACTGCGGGGACCTGAGGGTCCGAGGGACGGTTACGGGCCCGACGGGCCCGAGAGACGGCAACGGGCCCGCAGGAGGGCCCCGAGAAGACGGCTACGGCCCCGGGACGCGCCAACGCGGCGCCCCGGGGCCGTACTCATGCCCGTGGGTACTAGAAGAGCTTGAGCTTGTCGTCCTCGATGCCGCGCAGCCCGTCGTAGTCCAGCACCACGCAGCCGATGCCGCGGTCCGTCGCCAGCACCCGGGCCTGCGGCTTGATCTCCTGCGCGGCGAACACGCCCCGGACCGGCGCGAGGTGCGGGTCGCGGTTGAGCAGCTCCAGATAGCGGGTCAGCTGCTCCACGCCGTCGATCTCGCCGCGCCGCTTGATCTCCACCGCCACGGTGGCGCCGCCGCCGTCCCGGCAGAGGATGTCCACCGGCCCGATGGCGGTGGGGTACTCGCGGCGGATCAGCGTGTAACCGTCGCCCAGTGTCTCGATCCTGTCGGCGAGCAGTTCCTGGAGGTGCGCTTCCACGCCGTCCTTCACCAGCCCGGGATCGACGCCCAGTTCGTGCGAGGAGTCGTGGAGGATCTCCTCCATCGTGATGATCAGTTTCTCGCCCGCCTTGTTGACGACCGTCCACACACTGCCGTCGCCCTCCTTGAGGGTGCACGGCGGCGACATCCAGTTGAGCGGTTTGTACGCCCGGTCGTCGGCATGGATCGACACGCTGCCGTCCGCCTTGACCAGGATCAGACGGGGTGCGGAGGGCAGGTGGGCGGTGAGCCGGCCCGCGTAGTCCACGGAGCAGCGGGCAATGACGAGACGCATGGTCGGCAACGCTACTCGACGGACCTGGCCATGCGCGATTCGGCCCTGAAATCCCCTTCCTCCGTGGCCGGTTGTGGCCCCGTTCGCCTGGTGCGGTCCGGACAGCGCGCTTACCGTGGAGACAGGAGGTTGCCGCGCGTACACGCTGCGTGTAACGGCGGGTGCCTTCTTCCCTGCCCGTAAGACCCCCGTCCCAGGGGTCCGAGAGGAGAACCCATGTCGCTCGACGTCTCACCGGCGCTGTTGGAACAGGCCGAGCGAGGCGAGGTCGACGAAGCCGCTTTCGTCGACTGCGTCCGGACCTCCCTGCCCTTCGCCTGGCAGATGATCAGCAACCTGGTGGCCCAGCTGAAGGTGGACGGCGGTGCGTTCGCCGACAACCAGACGCCTCCGCCGGACGAGCAGGCGCGCGGCCAGCTGCTGCGCGCGCTGGCGAGTGATGCGATCCGGGGGGCGCTGCAACGGCACTTCGGTGTGCGGCTGGCCTTCCAGAACTGCCACCGCGTCGCGGTGTTCCCGCTGGACTCCTCGGCCGACGAGCGGCTGGCCCGCTTCACGTCGATACGGGGCCAGCTGCTGAACCAGTCCCCGGAACTGCGCGACTGCTGACCTACCGTGCCGCCGCCCCGCGCCACGGGGCGGGCACCGGGCGCCGCGCCCGGTCCACGCGGTCACCAAGGCCGGGACGCCGGCCCGAGCGCGGTGGCCACCGACCGGGGCGCCGCACAGCCGGTGCCGTACTCGCCGGGCGGGGCGAGGACGGTGCCGGAGCGAGGGCGCGGTGCCGGAGTGAGGGCGGTCGCCGCTGAGACGGGCGGACGCCGGCGGTACGGGCGGACGGAGGCGGTACGGGCGGTGGCCGGCGGTACGGGCGGCTGACGGCGGTGCGGCCCGCGCCCCGAACGCGGAGTGGTGCGGGCCCCGGCCCCACCCCGGCCCCGCCCCGGCCTCGGTCAGCCGAGCCGGGGCAGTACCTCGGCGCCCAGCCGCCGTACGTTCTCCTCGGTGGCCGCCAGGTCTCCGGAGCCCTCCACCAGCAGCGCGAACCGGGTGACGCCGGTCCGCTCGGCGGTCGCCGACAGCCGGTCGGCCGCCAGCTCCGGGGTGCCCACCGGGTGCAGCCGGCACAGCAGCTCGGTGTACGCCACCGGGTCGCGCATGGCCCGCTGCCGCCCGTCGATCGTGACATGCGCGTCCAGGCCCTGCTTCAGCCAGCCGGGCAGCGCCTTCAGCAGCGTCTCCGCCGCGTCCTGGGTGCGGTCGGCCAGCTGGGCCACGCCCGCCGACACATGGCGGGCGGCGGTCCGCGCCACCTCCTCGGGGCCGTGCCCGGCGGCCAGCGCCTCCTGCCGCCAGAGCGCGGTCATGGCGGCCTTGTCCTCGTCGCCGCAGTGCATCCCCAGCAGCATCGGCAGCCCGCGCTCGGCGGCCAGCCGTACGGACGCCGGTGAGGTGCAGGCCACGATCGCCTCCGGCCCGGCGGACGCGGTCCGCCCCGACGGGTCCAGCAGTTCGTCCGGGCGGGGGACCACGGCGACCTCGCGGAAGCGGTAACGGGGACCGTCGGCGGACACCCGCGGCTCGCGCAGCCAGCGCAGCAGCAGGTCCAGCGACTCGGGGAAGCCCTGCTCGTAGGCGTCCAGACCGGCGCCGAAGACCTCCAGGTCCACCCAGGGCCCGCCGCGCCCCACCCCGAGCGTGAACCGGCCGCCGGAGGTCAGATGGAGCAGCGCGGCCTGCTCGGCCAGGGCCACTGGATGCGCCGTCGGCAGCACGCTCACCGCCGTGCCCACCCCGATCCGGCGGGTCCGCCCGAGCAGCAGTGCGGCGAGCGTGACCGCGGAGGGGCACACCCCGTACGGCACGAAGTGGTGCTCGGCCAGCCAGACCGAGTCCAGCCCCGCCTCCTCGGCCACCTCGGCGGACCGCACCGCCCGGTGCAGCGTCTCGCCCTGCCCCTGGCCGGGAAACTGGGCCGCCAGTACGAAAGTCCCCACGCGCATCGCCAACTGCCTCCTTGACCGGCCGACGCGGCTCCCCGTATCGGACCAACGGCCGACACGTGCCAAAGGCAACGGGCCGCCGGCAACTTTTGTTGGATCAGTGGGTTGTTGGATCAGTCCGGTGGTGGGATGAGCGCTGGTGCGATCAGCTCTTGTCAGGACAAGAGGGCAAAACGATTCCTCCGGGCACCGGTTGACGAACGGGCGGATCGTCCCCCGCCCGGCCCTTAGGCTGGGGGAACGGTCCGTACGCGCTGTGAGAGAGGTGCCCGACGTGTCCCCGCGCCGCAACCGCCCCCGAGGCGGCGACCAGTCGAACGCCGACGCCGCCGAGCCGGGGGACCGTTACGGCGGGTTCCAGCGCACCGAGTCCTGGCAGGGCGAGGAGTGGGCGGTCCGCCATGTCGCGGGCGCCGGGGCGACCGGCAAGCGCTACCGCTGCCCGGGCTGCGACCAGGAGATCCCCTCGGGCGTACCGCATGTGGTGGCCTGGCCGGAGTACGGCGGGGTGGACGACCGCCGGCACTGGCACCAGGCCTGCTGGAACGCCAAGGACCGCCGCACCAGCCGGGTGCAGCGGTCCAGGAACGCCCCGCGCCACTGAGGCGGGGAGACAGGCGCGGGTGGGGGGGGACAGGCCAGGCGGGGCGGACGGGCTCAGCCGACGACCCGTACCGGCGTACCGGTGGCGGCGAACTCCCACAGCGCCTCGCCGTCGGACGACCCGGTCCGCACCGCGCCGCCGCGCACCTCGGGCGAGGAGGTGGGTGAGGCGCCGTCCGCGGCGTGCGAGAAGGCCACCCAGACGCCCTCGGTGTTGGCGAAGTAGACGACATGCTCCACGGGCACCCCGTCGGAGCCGTTCCCGGAGGCGCGGCGGGTGGAGACCTTGTGGTCGCCCTCGGCCGGGGCGACGCTGCCCGGCCAGACGGTGAAGCTGCGCAGCGGCAGCTCGTTCTCGCTGACCAGCCAGACCCGCCGCTGGCCGAGCGAGTACACCACCCGCCGGCCCTCGCCGGAACCGTCCGGCAGGGCGTCCTGCTTCGGGGTGGGGCGGGGAGCGGGTGAGCCGCCCGGGGAGGCGGAGGGGGAGGAGGCCGGCTTGGCCGAGGCGACGCCGCCCTCGGGGACCTTGCCGCGCGCCTGGACGGCGAGCACGGCCACGACCACCAGGGCAGCCGCCGTGAGTACCGAGACCCAGGCCCAGGTGGGCGTCCGGCGGCGGGCATGCATCGGGGCGGGTCTCCTTGGCTCGCGGGCTGTCCGGGGAAGCGGTCCGGGGACGGTACGGCGGCGGGGCGCGGCCCGTGCCGGGCGCGACCGCCGGGCCGCCGCTGGGTCCGCGCGGACACCCCCATCCGTACGGTCGGATCATCGTACTCGCGCCCGGCGCGGCCCCGTAACCGCGTGGCCCCGTGACCGCGTAGGCCCCGGCACCCGCCCCCGCCCGCTCCGGAGAGGAACCCGGTTACACGTCCCGCTTGCTCAGCGTCAGATACGCGCCGCCCAGCACCACCGCGGTCAGCCCGGCGAGGATGCCCAGCGGCGTCCAGCCGTGCGGTCCGCCGTCGATCAGCCCGGACTCGCTGTAGAAGCCGATCAGCAGGCTCGGGATGGCGTACTTGAACAGGAACTCCTGCACGCCCCGCAGGGACTCGGTGCCCATCATGAAGAGCCCCGCCACCAGCGGCAGCAGGATGACCCCGATCATGATGGTGATCGCGCCGGCCGAGTGCCGCACCAGCGCCCCGACGCCCAGCGCCAGCAGTCCGAGCGTGGCCACGAACAGCCCGGCGCCGACGGTGGCGCGCAGCCACTGCTCACCGGTGGGCTCCGGGCCGTTGATCATGCCGACTTGGACGGCGGCGACCAGCGTGGCGGTGGTCGTGGTCACCGTGAAGACCAGCAGGAAGAACACCACGGCCTTGGCGGTGAGCACCCGGCCCCGGCTCGGGCAGGCGGTCAGGGTGGTGCGGATCATCCCGGTGCCGTACTCCGAGGCGATGGTCAGCACGCCGAGCGTCACCACGCAGAGCGAGCCGAGCAGCACCCCGTAGATGCCGAGGATGAACACCGGCTCCCCGCCGGTCGCGGCCTGGTCACTGGCGGTGTCCACGCTGGAGACCGCCCAGGCGATGAGCAGCCCCACCGCCAGCATCAGCACGACCATGACGCCGAGCGTCCACAGGGTGGAGCGCACCGAGCGGATCTTGGTCCACTCGGAGGCCAGCGCGTCCCCGAGGTGCGCCCGGCGGACCGGGATGGGGGAGGTGTACTGCTGCTGCGAGGGCGGGTACGCGGCGCTCATCGGGGGTCCTCGTTCTTGCTCAGGTCTGCGGGGGCGGCGGGCGGCACGGGCGGAGCCTGCGGTACGGGCGGGGCGTCCGCCGGTGCGGCCGGTCCCGGCACGGGCGCCGGACCGCCGGCCACCGGTGCGCCCGGCGCGGGGGCGGACGGCGGGCCCGCGGGCGGCTGCGGGGCCGGCCCGCCCGGGGCGCCCGCGTACGGGTTCTGCCCGCCGGCGTACGGGTTCTGTCCGGGCGGCGGCGGGGCGTACCAGCCCTGCTGGGGCACCTCCGGGACCACCGGCTGCGGCTGGGGCGGCAGATAGCCGGGCGGCGGCTGCTGCATCAGCCCGGCCTTCTGGTCGTCCGTGGAGCGGTAGTCCACCGCGCCCTGCGTCAGGCGCATGTAGGCCTCCTCCAGCGAGGCCTGGTGCGGGGAGAGCTCCCACAGTCGTACGTCCGCGCCGTGCGCCAGGTCGCTGATCCTCGGCAGCGGCAGCCCGGTGATCCGCAGCGCCCCGTCCGGCTCGGACAGCACCTGGCCGCCGGCCTCGGCGAGCACCGTGACCAGCTTCTCCCGCTGGGTGGGCTCGGTGTCGGGGGTGCGCACCCGGGCGAAGTCCGCGGAGTTCGCCGAGATGAACTGCTTCACGCTCATGTCGGCCATCAGCTGGCCGCGGCCGATCACGATCAGGTGCTCGGCGGTCAGCGCCATCTCGCTCATCAGATGCGAGGAGACGAAGACCGTGCGGCCCTCGGCGGCCAGCGCCTTCATCAGGTTGCGGACCCAGAGGATGCCCTCCGGGTCCAGCCCGTTGACCGGCTCGTCGAAGAGCAGCACCTGCGGGTCGCCGAGCAGCGCGGCGGCGATGCCGAGGCGCTGCCCCATGCCCAGCGAGAAGCCATTGGAGCGCCGCTTGGCCACGCTCTGCAGGCCCACCACGCCCAGCACCTCGTCCACCCGGCGGGCCGGGATGCCGGCCAGCTGCGCCAGGGACAGCAGATGGCTGCGGGCGCTGCGCCCGCCGTGCACCGCCTTGGCGTCCAGCAGCGCGCCCACCTGGCGGGGGGCGTTCGGCAGCTTCCGATAGGGGTGGCCGCCGATCGTCACATGGCCGGAAGTGGGCTGGTCGAGCCCCAGGATCATGCGCATGGTCGTGGATTTGCCGGAGCCGTTCGGCCCCAGGAAGCCGGTCACCGTACCCGGCCTCACCTGGAAGGAAAGGTTGTACACGGCCGTCTTGGCGCCGTAGCGCTTGGTCAGGCCGACTGCCTCGATCATTCTCCAGCCCCATCGAACAGGTCGCGGTCCTCGGGCCCCTGCGGCACAAGCACCCATGGCCCCCGTAAGAGGTAAGAGACTATCGAGCCGTTGACGGTTCCGGCCAAGCCCGTATACCGGGCCCCCGCGACGGACCGGCACCACGGGCCCGTACGGCGGGCCCCACGACGTCGGCGGCGGACAGGGCCTCCGCCCCGCCCGCCGCCGTACTGCCGCCTGCTAGCCAGGGGCAGTCCCGGCTACGCGTCCCGCTTGTTCAGCACCAGATAGCCGCCGAGCAGCGCGACCGCCACCCAGAGCACCATGATCCCCAGCCCCGCCCATGGGCCGTACGGGGCGGGGTCGCTGTTCATCGCGTTGGGGACGGTCTGGAGGATCTTGCTGCCGGCCTGGTCCGGGAAGTACCGGGCGACCTCCTTCGCCTTGGGCACCGCGGCCAGGATCTGGGACACCAGGAAGAAGAACGGGACGAGGATGCCCAGCGACAGCACGGTCGAGCGCAGCATCGCGGTCACGCCCATCGAGAACAGCGCGATCAGCCCCATGTAGAGCCCGCCGCCGACCACCGCGCGCAGCACGTTCTCCTCGCCGATCGAGGTGGAGTGCTCGCCCAGCAGCGCCTGTCCCAGGAAGAAGGAGAGGAAGCTGGTGGCCAGCCCGACCACGAAGGCCAGCACCCCCGCCACGGCGATCTTGCTGAACAGGAAGGAGGCCCGCCGCGGTACGGCCGCCAGCGAGCTGCGGATCATGCCCGAGCTGTACTCGGTGCCGACCACCAGCACCCCGAACACCACCATCGCCAGCTGCCCGAGCGTCAGCCCCGCGAAGCTGATCAGCACCGGGTCGAAGGTCAGCCGCTCGGGCTCGGGCAGGTCGTCGAAGGTGGCGTTGGACAGCGCGCACAGCCCCGCGCTCACCCCCACCGTGACCAGCAGCGCGCTCGCCAGCGTCCACACCGTCGAGGACACCGTCCGGATCTTGGTCCACTCCGAGCGGAGGACCGCGGTCGCCGAAGCCATCGCTCAGCCCTCCTTCGACCAGCGCGGGCCGCGGGGGTCGGCCCCGTCGGCGGCCTGCCCGGCGGCGGAACCGTCATGGGCGTGGTACTCGACCGCGCCCGCCGTCATCTGCATGAACGCCTCCTCCAGCGACGCCCGCTGGGCGCTCAGCTCGTGCAGGGTGATCCCCTGGGCACCGGCCAGGTCGCCGACCTGCTCGGTGCTCGCCCCGTCCACCTCCAGGACCCCGTCCGGGCCCTCGGCGACCGCCAGCCCGCCGGCGGTCAGCGCCTCCCGCAGCCGTACCGGCTCCGGTGAACGCAACCGCACATAACTGCGGGAGTTCTGGTGGATGAATTCCGCCATCGAGGTGTCCGCGAGCAGCTTGCCCTGCCCGATCACGATGAGATGATCAGCGGTCAGTGCCATTTCGCTCATCAGATGGCTGGAAACGAAGATCGTCCGGCCTTCGGCGGCCAGCGCCTTCATCAGATTGCGGACCCAGTGAATTCCCTCCGGGTCCAGACCATTGACGGGTTCGTCGAACAGCAGCACCCGGGGATCACCGAGCAGTGCCGCGGCGATGCCGAGCCGCTGCCCCATCCCCATGGAGAAGCCCTTGGGCTTCCGCTTCGCCACCGCGCCCAGTCCCACCAGGTCCAGCACCTCGCCGACCCGGCGTTCCGGAATGCGGTTGGACTGCGCCAGGCAGAGCAGGTTGTTGTACGCGCTGCGCCCCGGATGCATCGACCGCGCCTCCAGCAGCGCGCCGATGTTCCGCAGCGGCTCCGCCAGCTCCCGGTAGTGCTTCCCGTCGATCCGCACCGTCCCGCTGGTCGGATGGTCCAGGCCGAGCATCATCCGCATGGTGGTGGACTTCCCGGCCCCGTTGGGCCCCAGGAACCCGGTCACCACCCCGGGGCGGACCTGGAAGGAGAGATGGTCCACCGCCGTCTTCGTACCGAACCGTTTGGTAAGCCCCGCTAGCTCGATCATGGCCTGATTATCCCGCGCCCCGGGCGGATACGGGGGTCCCATGCGCCAATCCCCGGAAACGCGGCGCGGCCGGGGACGACGGGTGTCGTCCCCGGCCGCGTACGGGCCGCTACCGGTGCTACGAGTACGACCGGTGGGTGTCAGCGGGTCTGCTGGGCCGGGACCCCGCGGGAGACCGGCTCGTCGTCCGCCGGGGAGCCGGCCGCGGCGACCGCCGCGCCGGTCAGCGTGGCCAGCATCTCGCGGACGTTGGTCAGCTGGGCGTTGATCGAGTCGCGGCGGTTGGTCAGCGCCGCCAGCTCGCGCTCCGACTCGCTGCGGATCCGGTCCGCCTTGGCGTTGGCGTCGGCCACGATGTCCTCGGCCTGGCGCTGCGCGGTCTCCACCGTCTGGCGGGCCCGGCGCTCGGCGTCGGTGCGCAGCTTCTCCGCCTCCAGGCGCAGCTGCTCGGCGCGGTGCTCGATCTCCGCGAGCCGCTTCTCCGCCTTGGCCTGACGGGACGCCAGGTCCCGCTCCGACTGCTCGCGGCGCTTGGCCAGGTTGGTCTCGAAGTCCGCGGCGGCCTGGGCGGCCTTGGCGCGGGTCTCCTCGAAGAGGGCGTCCGCCTCCTCGCGCTTGGACTGCGCGTCCTTCTGCGCCTCGGAGCGCAGCGTGTTGGCCTCGCCCTGGGCCTTCTCGACGATCCGGACGCCCTCGTCCTCGGCCTTCGCCTTGCGGTCCGCGGCGAACGACTCGGCGTCGTTGCGCACCTGCTGGGCCGCCGACTCGGCGAGCTCGCGGTGCTGCTCGGCGGCGCGGCGGGCCTCCTCACGCAGGTCCTTCGCCTCCTCCTCGGCCAGCCGGAGGATCTTCTCCACGCGGGCGCCGAGACCGGCGTACGACGGCTCGGCGTCGCTGACCTGGGCCTGGGCGTTCTGCGTTTCGAGATGGAGCTCCTCGATGCGCTTTTCCAGAGAGGTGATTCGCGCCAGAGCACTGTCACGGTCGGCGACGAGTTTGGTAATGCGGTCATCCACCTGACCGCGGTCGTACCCACGCCGCACGAGCTCGAAGCCGAAGGGGGAGGATGTGTCGCTCATGGGGTTCCTGTCGAAAGAGACCGGTGAGGTGTTGAGGTGTTAGGGGGAATCCTAGGCTCCCCGACGGCGTGTCTTCGAGCGGATGCCGTTTCAATCCGGAGAATGTCCAGCCTTTTGAGTGGCTTACTCCTCGATTGACTTGCCACCCGAACGGGTAGTCCCCGCCGTCGCGCCGGCCTTCACCCCGCCGTCCTTGTCATCCCGGCCGCCCCCGGCACCCGGTGACTCGAACGACTCCAAAGCCTCCAGCACGTCCTGTACCCGGGAGATCTCGGACTGGATGTCCTCACGGCGCCTCCCCAGGACCTCCACCTCGCGCCGGGCGTCGGCGAGCAGCTTCTCGGCCTCCTCCTCGGCGTCCGCCTTGATCTTCTCCGCCTCGCGGGACAGCCCGGCCTTCTTCTGCTCGGCCTCCTTCAGCAGTCCCTCGGCCTTCTTCACGGCCGCGATCCGCACCCGGCTCGCCTCCGAATCGGCGTCCGACAGCAGGGTCTTGGCCTTCTCCTCGGCCTCGGCGCGCTGCTCGGTCGCCGCCTTCACCAGCTTGTCGACCCGCTCGCCCGCCGACCTCATCTGCTCGGCCGACTCCCGGCGGGCCCGCTCGTGCAGCTCCTCGATCTCCGCCTCCACCCGGCGGCGCGTCTCCTCGGTCCGCTCCCTTATGGCGGTCGCGTCCCCGCGCGCCCCGACCAGCAGCTCGTCGGCGTCCGTACGGGCCTTCTCCACCAGCGAGTTGCCTTCCACGGTGGCCTCGGCGACGATCCGCTCGGCCTCCGTGCGGGCCGCGCCCACCATGGTGTCGGCCTGCGACTCGGCCTCCGCGGTGGCGCGCAGCGCCTCCTCCTGGGCCTTGGCCACCAGTTGGTCGGCCTGCTCGGCCGCGTCCGAACGGCGCTTGGCCGCGGCCTCACGGGCCTCGTCCACCTGGCGGTCCGCCTCCGCGCGGGCCTCGGCGCGCAACTGCTCGGCCGCGCTCTCCGCCTCGGCGCGCAGCCGCTGGGACTCGGTACGGATCCGCTCCGCCGCCTGCTGCGCGGAGCCGACCGTCTCGGCCGCCTCGGCACGCAGCCGCTCCGCCTCGCCGGCCGCCTCACCCCGTACCCGCTCCGCGTCCGCCGCCGCCTCGGTCCGCAGCCGCTCCGCCTCCGCGGTGGCGTCCGCCACCAGCCGCTCGGCCTGCTCGGTGGACCGCTCGCCCAGCCGCTCCGCCTCGCCACTGGCCTCGGCCACCAGCTGGTCGGCCTGCGCGGCGGCGTCCGCGCGCCGCTTGTCCGCGGCCTGGCGGGCCTCGTCGAGCACCCGCTCGCCCTCGGTACGGGCGGCCGCCCGCAACTCCTCGGCCTGCCGCTCGCCCTCCGCCTTGACCTGCTCGGCCTCCGTGCGCAGCCGGGCCGCGTCCTGCTCGGCCGCGGCCAGCGCCTCGGCGGCCCCGGTCGTCAGCCGCTCGGCCTCCGCGCGCGCCTCGCCGACCAGCCGGTCCGCCTGCTCCGCCGCCTCCGAACGGATCCGGTTGGCGTCCTCCCGGGCGTCCGCCCGGGTCCGCGAGGCGTCCTGCTCCGCCGAGGCCACCGCGTCCGAGGCCTCGGTTCGCATCCGCTGCGCGTACTCCGCGGTGTCCGACTTCAGCCGGTCCGACTCGGCGACCGCCTCGGACAGCGTCCGCTCGGCCAGCTCCCGGGCCGCCTCCGACTCCGCACGGGACCGCTCGCGCAGCCCCGCCGCGTCCTCCGCGGCCCGCTCCCGCTCCGCATAGGCGTCCGACCGGACCCGGTCCGCCTCCTCCTGCGCCTCCCCGCGGGTGCGCTCCGCCGCGTGCTCGGCCGCCGAGCGTAGCCCGGTGATCTCCTCCTCGGCCTGCTCGTGCAGCCCGGCCACCGCGTCCCGCACCGACTGGGCGGTCGCCTCGGCCGCCGCCACCAGCTCGGTGGCCCGCCGGTCCGCCTCCTCCACCAGCCGCAGCGCCTCGGCCTGCGCCTCCTCGACCCGGTTGCGCGCCGAGGCCAGCAGCTCCTCGCTCTGCTCCCGGGCCCGCTCCCGCTCCTGGTCGGCCTCGGCACGCGCCGAACCGAGGGTCTCCTCGGCCTCCCGGCGCCGCCGGTTCGCCTCCTCGCGGGCTGCCGCCAGCTCCTCGGCCGCCTCCGCGGTCACCCGCTCGGCCGCCGACTGCGCCTCCGCGCGCACCCGGTCCGCGGTCTCCTGCGCCTCGGTGCGCAGCCGCTCCGCCTCCGTCGCGGCCTCCGAACGCAGCCGAACCGCCACGCCCTCCGCCTCGGCACGGGACGCCGACGCCTCCGCCGCCGCCTCGGTGCGCAGCCGCTCCGCGTCCTGCTCGGCCTGCTCGCCCAGCGCCCGCATCCGCTCGGCCGCCTCGGCGCGCAGCCGTTCGGCCTCCTCGGACGCCTCCCGGCGCAGCCGCTCGCCCTCCGACCGGGCCTCGGACAGCGCCTCCTCGGCAGCCTCAAGGCGCGCCTCGGCCTCGGAGTGCAGCCGGGCCAGCTCGGCCGCCGCCTCCTCCTGCCGGGCGGTGATACCGCGCTCGGTCTCCTCGCGCAGCGCGGCCGCCGCCTCCTCGGCGGCGGTGCGCACCGACTCGGCCTGCTCCTCGGCCTCGGCACGCAGCCGGTCGGCCTCCTCCCGGGTGCGCTCCAGCGTCTCCTCGGACTGCCGGCGCAGCCCGGTCGCCCGCTCGATCGCCTCCGCGCGGACCCGCTCGCCCTCGGTGGTCGCCGCCGTCCGCGTCTCGTCCGCGTCCGCCTTCGCCTTGGCCAGCAGCTCCTCGGCGGTCTTCGCCGCCTCCTCGATCTGCTGCAACGCCTCGCGCCGCGCCTCACCGCGGATCCGCTCGCCCTCGGCGATGGCGTCCGCCCGCAGCTGCTCGGCCTCCCCGCGCAGCCGCCGCGCCTCCTCCTGGAGCTCGACGGTCTTGGCGCGGTACTCCTTGGTGTCGTCCTTCGCGGCGCCCTTCAGCTGCTCGGCGGTGTCATGCGCCTCGCCGCGCAGCCGGTCCGCCTCGGCCTCCGCCTCCCGGCGTACCCGCTCCGCCTCCTCGGACGCCTTGCGGGTGGTCTCCTGGGCGTCCTGGGACGCCTTCGACAGGATCTCCTCGGCCGACCGGGCCGCCTTCGCCAGCTGGGCCGCGGAATCCTCCGCCGCCGCGGTACGGGCCTTCTCCGAGGCCTCCGCGACCTGCTTCTCGGCCGCCTCCCGGGCGTCCGCGAGCGCCTGCTCGGCCTCCGCCTTGAGGGCCTCGGCCTCCTTGGTCGCCTCACCGACCAGCCGGGCGATCTCCGACTTGGCGGTACGGGTGCGCTGCTCGTTCGCCGATTCGGCGCTGGCCAGCCGCTTGGCCGCGGCGTCCTTCGCCTCCGCGACCAGCTTCTCGGCCTCGGCGCGGGCCTCGCGCAGCTTCTCCTCCGCCTCGCTCATCCGCTGCTCGGCGCCCCGGGCCAGCTCGGCGGCCTTCGCCCGGGCCTCGGTGGACTCCGCGGTGGTGGCGCTGCGCAGCTGCTCGGCGTGGCTGGTGGCCTCCTGGGCCTGCGTGGACGCCGCGTTCAGCAGCCGCTCCGCGTCCCGGCGGGCCCGCAGCAGAATGGCCTCGGCCTCGGCGCGGGCCGTCTCGGCCTCCGCGCCCAGCCGCTGACGGGCCTCCTCCGCCAGCCGCACGGCCTCGCTCCGGGCCGCGCCCAGCGACTGCTCGGCCTCCGCCCGGGACTCGTCCATCAGCCGGCGGGCCTGCGCCTCGGTCCGGGCCCGCAGCTGCTCCGCCCAGGCCACGTTCTCGTTGACGTGCGCCTCGACGGTCTGCCGGCGCTCGGCCAGCTCCTGGTCCAGCTGCTGCCGGCGCTGCACCGCCTCGGTGTGCAACTCCGCCTGGAGCCGCGCCTGGTGCTCGGCGTGCTCCTGGAGGATGCGCTGCGTCTGCGCCCGGGCCTCGCGCAGCTCACGCTCCGCGTCGGCCCGCAGCTGCTCCGCCTGCGCCTGCGCGTTACGGAGCAACTGCTCGGCCTGGTAGCCCATGTCGGCGCTGTCGTATGACGGCCGGGAGGCGATGGTGCGCCGCGCCTCGTGCAGCTTGGCCCGCAGCACCTCGACCTGGTAACCGAGGTCCTCGGCGTGCTGGACGGCCTTCTCCCGCTCGGTCTTCAGCCGGTCCATCTCGGCCTCGAACCGCGAAAGGTGGTCGTCAGCCCGGTGGCTCTCTGCGCGTTCGTAGCCCCGCACTGCGCGGTCCCATCCGTCCCCTGGTCGCAACTGGCTTGACACGGGCACCGTCCGCCCGCGAACGGTCCCCCGGGGAAATGGTGTCAGATCGCTTACGGAGACATGGCACGGCCCCGATCCGGCCCCGGCCCGGAGCAGCCCACTCTACCGGGCCGGGAATCGGCGGGTCAGTGCTCTTGGTCCTCCGGAGGCCGCGCCGACGGCCCGGTGCTTGCCCTTCGGGCGGCCCGGTGGAGGTCAGTGTTCCAGGGACTTGTCCGCCGAGGTGACCAGCTCGGTCAGCACCCCGTGGCAGTCCTTCGGGTGCAGGAAGGTGATCCGCGAGCCCATCGAGCCGATCCGCGGCTCCTCGTACAGCACCCGCACGCCCTTGCCCCGGATGGCCTCCGCGTCCCCGTCCACGTCCGCGGTGCCGAAGGCGATGTGGTGCACCCCCTCGCCGTTCTTGGCGAGCCACTTGCCCACCGCGGAGTCCTCCCGGGTCGGCTCCAGCAGCTGGAGGTAGGACGCCCCGCCGTCGTCCGTACCGTTGATCCGGAGCATGGCCTCGCGGACCCCCTGCTCCTCGTTGACCTCGGTGTGGAACACCTCGAAGCCGTAGGTGGCACGGTAGAACTCGACGGTGGCGTCGAGGTCCCGGCAGGCGATCCCGATGTGGTCGATTCGCGTCAGCATGGCACCCAGTGCAGCGCCCCCGACATGGTTACGCAACGTGCGCGCCGTCACACCGACGGGGCGATGACCCGGGCGCGTACCGCTCAGTACATTGGCAGTAAACCCTCGTTCACTTCACACCCCAAGGGGTCCCGCCCATGTCTGGAACGACCGGTACCACCTCCGTCATCGTCGCGGGCGCCCGTACGCCCATGGGCCGCCTCCTCGGCTCGCTGAAGTCCTTCTCCGGCGCCGACCTCGGCGGCTTCGCCATCAAGGCCGCGCTCGACCGGGCCGGTGTCACCGGCGAGCAGGTGCAGTACGTGATCATGGGCCAGGTCCTCCAGGCCGGCGCGGGCCAGATCCCCGCCCGCCAGGCCGCCGTCAAGGCCGGCATCCCGATGAACGTCCCGGCGCTCACCATCAACAAGGTCTGCCTCTCCGGCCTGGACGCCATCGCCCTGGCCGACCAGCTGATCCGCGCCGGCGAGTTCGACATCGTGGTGGCCGGCGGCCAGGAGTCCATGACCAACGCGCCCCACCTGCTCCCCGGGTCCCGCGAGGGCCACAAGTACGGCGCCATCCAGATGCTCGACGCCATGGCGCACGACGGCCTCACCGACGCCTTCGAGAACATCGCGATGGGCGAGTCCACCGAGAAGCACAACACCCGCCTGGGCATCCAGCGCCCCGAGCAGGACGAGATCGCGGCGCTCTCCCACCAGCGCGCCGCCGCCGCCCAGAAGAACGGCGTCTTCGACGCGGAGATCGCGCCCGTGGAGATCCCCCAGCGCAAGGGCGACCCGGTCCTCTTCGCCAAGGACGAGGGCATCCGCGGCGACACCACCGCCGAGTCCCTGGGCAAGCTGCGCCCCGCCTTCACCAAGGACGGCACCATCACCGCCGGCACCTCCTCGCAGATCTCCGACGGGGCCGCGGCGGTCGTCGTGATGAGCAAGGCGAAGGCCGAGGAGCTGGGGCTGGAGTGGCTCGCCGAGATCGGGGCGCACGGGAACGTGGCCGGCCCGGACAACTCCCTCCAGTCCCAGCCGTCCAACGCGATCCGGCACGCGGTGTCGAAGGAGGGCATCGGCGTCGAGGACCTGGACCTCATCGAGATCAACGAGGCGTTCGCGGCGGTGGCCGTGCAGTCCATGAAGGACCTCGGCATCACCACCGACAAGGTCAACGTCAACGGCGGCGCGATCGCGCTGGGCCACCCCATCGGGATGTCCGGCGCCCGGATCGTGCTCCACCTCGCCCTGGAGCTCCAGCGGCGCGGCGGCGGCACCGGGGCGGCGGCGCTCTGCGGTGGCGGCGGTCAGGGTGACGCGCTCATCGTCCGCGTCCCGGCCAAGTAGCCCGCGGACGTTCTTCAGGTAAGGAGCGGTACGCACATGGTGGACGTCCCCCAGTTGGTCGCCCAGGCACGAGAGGGCCGGCCGCGGGCCGTGGCCCGGCTCATCTCCCTGGTGGAGGGCGCCTCCCCGCACCTGCGGGAGGTCATGGCCGCGCTGGCGCCCCTGGCGGGCAATGCCTACGTCGTCGGGCTCACCGGTTCGCCCGGCGTCGGCAAGTCCACCACCACCTCGGCGCTGGTCTCGGCGTACCGCCGGATGGGGCGGCGGGTCGGCGTGCTCGCCGTCGACCCGTCCTCCCCGTTCAGCGGCGGTGCGCTGCTCGGGGACCGGGTCCGGATGTCGGACCATGCCTCCGACCCGGGCGTCTACATCCGCTCCATGGCCACCCGCGGCCACCTCGGCGGCCTCGCCTGGGCGGCCCCCCAGGCGATCCGGGTCCTGGACGCGGCGGGGTGCGATGTGGTGCTGGTGGAGACGGTCGGGGTCGGCCAGTCGGAGGTCGAGATCGCCTCTCAGGCCGACACCTCGGTGGTGCTGCTGGCCCCCGGCATGGGCGACGGCATCCAGGCGGCCAAGGCGGGCATCCTGGAGATCGGTGACGTGTATGTCGTCAACAAGGCCGACCGGGACGGAGCCGATGCGACGGCCCGGGAGCTGAACCACATGCTCGGCCTGGGCGAGGCGCGGGCGCCGGGGGACTGGCGGCCGCCCATCGTCAAGACGGTGGCGGCGCGGGGGGAGGGCGTGGACGAGGTGGTCGAAGCCCTGGAGAAGCACCGGGCCTGGATGGAGGAGCGCTCGGTCCTCGCCGCGCGTCGCCGTGCGCGGGCGGCCCGCGAGGTGGAGACCATCGCGGTCACCGCGCTGCGGTCGCGGATCGAGGACCTGCGGGGGGATCAGCGGTTGTCGGCGCTGGCGGAGCGGATCGTGGCGGGGGAGTTGGATCCTTACGCGGCGGCGGACACGCTGGTGTCGGGTCTCACGGGTTCGTAGTTCCGGGGGGCTCCGCCCCCCGGGCCCCCCTTTGCGCCGGTGCGGGCCGGTGTCCGGCCGCCGGGCCGGTGGGTTCGCTTCCGCGTGGGCGGCTTGCGCCGCCGGTGTCCGGGCCGCTGCCCGGTGGCTTCGCTGACGCGGGTGGGTCTGTGCGTGTTGCGGTTCGGTGGCCTTTCGCAGGTCCGGCGGTCGGTTCTGCGGTGCGGTGGGTGGGGGCGTGGGCACTCCGGGCTCACGTGCTCGCCGCTCGCGCTCACCGTTCGACGCTCAGGCGACCGCCACATTACGCTCGGCGGCTGCGCGCGCGACCCTGCGTACCCCCACCCGACCGGCGGCCGACTGACCCGTTTCGCCGTGGCTGATGGCCTCCGGGCCGACGGCCCGCATCGGTCGGACGCCACCGCCCGCACGGGCCCTGCCAGGCCGGTGGCCCGCACCGTCTTAGATGGGCCTGTCCGTCTGGCGGGGCGCCTGCCACCTTCGCGGCGAGCCAGTCTCCCGGGCCGGGGGCCCGCACCTGTCGGACGTCACCGCCCGGCGGATGATACGGCCCGCTGGGCACCGACCCCGTACGGCCTCCGGGCATGTGTCCTGCCCTGTGAGTCTGAGGGCCCGGGCCGACCGGTGGGGCGCCTGCCACCTTCATGGCGGCTGGTCTCCCGGGCCCAGGGCCCGTACCCGCCGGGCGGTACTGCCCGGCGGGTGATACGGGGCGCGGGGCTCGGGTCCGTATGGCCTCAGTCGTTGTCGTTGGCGTCGTCCGCGTCGTCGTCGTGGTCGGCCGCGTCGGCCTTGTCCTGGGTGGCCTTGGCCGTGGTCGCGTCTACGGTCCAGTCCTGGGTCTTGCCGTCCTTGACCAGCTCGACGTCCCAGGCCTGCTTGCCGTGGTCGTCGTCCAGGTCGAGGGAGACCACCTGGCCGCGGTCGGCTACGGCCTTGAGGGCCTGCTCGGCGCTCACCTTGGGGGTGGAGGGGGCCGTCTGCTCGGTCTTCGCCGACCCCTGGACGGCCAGGGCACTGGCGGTGCCGCCGGCGAGGAGGGCGGCGGTGACCGTGGCGATGACGAGGTTGCGCTTCATGGGGTGGACCTCCGTGAGGGTGGTGCTTTCCAGGTACGGATCCACCGTGCGACGTGGGTGCTGAACGCAGGCTGAAGGCGGCTGAAGGGCGCTTCAGGTTCTATTTGGGAACCTATTACCCATGCGTCTGTTGATCGTGGAGGACGAGAAGCGGCTGGCCCTGTCGTTGGCGGCGGGGTTGCGGGCCGAGGGGTTCGCGGTGGATGTGGTGCACGACGGGCTGGAGGGGCTGCACCGGGCCGGGAGTGAGCCGTACGACCTGGTGGTGCTGGACATCATGCTGCCGGGGATGAACGGCTACCGGGTGTGCGGGGCGCTGCGGGCGGCCGGGAACGATGTGCCGATCCTGATGCTGACCGCGAAGGACGGGGAGTACGACGAGGCCGAGGGGCTGGATACCGGGGCGGACGACTATCTGACCAAGCCGTTCAGCTATGTGGTGCTGCTGGCGCGGGTGCGGGCGCTGCTGCGGAGGAGGGGGCGGGCGGCGTCGCCGGTGCTGACGGCGGGGGAGCTGACGGTGGACACCGCGGCGCGGCGGGTGCGGCTGGGGGAGGAGGAGGTCGGGCTGACGGCCAAGGAGTTCGCGGTGTTGGAGCAGTTGGTGGTGCGGCGGGGCGAGGTGGTGTCCAAGGGGGAGATTCTGGAGCATGTCTGGGACTTCGCTTACGAGGGGGACCCGAACATCGTGGAGGTGTATGTGAGCGCGTTGAGGCGGAAGTTGGGGGCGGGGATTATTCGGACGGTGCGCGGGGCGGGGTATCGGGTGGGGGAGCGGTGAGACTGCTGCGGTCGGTTCGGGCCAGGACGTCGCTGGGGGCGACGTTGGTGGTGGCGCTGGCGTTGGCGGTGGCGGGGGTGGCGCTGCTGGCGGTGCTGCGGGGGAGCCTGGCGAGTCAGGCGGAGTTGCAGGCCAATGTGACGGCGCGGTCGGTGGCCGTGCAGGTGGCGGCGGGGACGCCGTTCGGGGAGCTGGATCTGCCGGACGAGGCGGAGGAGCATCCGGTGCAGGTGGTGTCGGACGGCCGGGTGGTGGCGCTGGGGGAGGGCATCGAGGCGATCGAGGGGGCGGGGAGCCGGTCGGTGCGGGTGGTGCCGGCGGGACCGGTGGAGGAGGGGGATGGGGATGGGGGTGGTGGGGTTTCGGAGGATGTCCGGTATTCCACGGGGGAAGTGACGGTGGAGGGGGAGCGGGAGGCTTATCGGTTCGCGGCGGTGGAGGCCAAGGCGGGGGACGGCCGGGAGGCCACCGTGTACGCGGGGTCGGCGGTGCAGGCGGCGGCGGTGTCGGGGGTGCGTACGGCGATGCTGGCGGCGCTGCCCGCGCTGCTGCTGGTGGTGGCGGGGACGACCTGGCTGGTGACCCGGCGGGCGCTGGCGCCGGTGGAGGGGATCCGGCGGGAGATGGCGGCGGTCACGGCGTCGGCGGATCTGTCGCGGCGGGTGCCGGAGCCGGGGACGCATGACGAGGTGGCGCGGCTGGCGCGGACGACCAACGAGACGCTGGCGGCGCTGGAGGCCTCGGTGGAGCGGCAGCGGCGGTTCGTGGCGGACGCGTCGCATGAGTTGCGGAGCCCGATCGCCTCGCTGCGGACGCAGTTGGAGGTGGGGGCGGCCCATCCGGCGCTGCTGGACCTGCCGGGGGCGGTGGAGGACACCGTACGGCTGCAAGGGCTGGCCGCGGATCTGCTGCTGCTGGCGCGGCTGGACGCGGGGGAGCGGCCGGGGCAGGCGCGGGTGCATCTGGCGGCGCTGGTACGGGCGGAGGTGGCGCAGCGGTCGGGGGACCGGGTGCCGGTGCGGGTGGCGGCGGAGGGGGAGGCGGAGGTCAGCGGGTCGCGGGCGCAGTTGGTGCGGGTGCTGGGGAATCTGCTGGACAACGCGCAGCGGCATGCGGAGGGGGAGGTCGCGGTGGAGGTCCGGCGGGACGGCGGTGAGGTGCTGCTGGCGGTCGCGGATGACGGGGCCGGGGTGCCGGAGGGGGAGCGGGAGCGGATCTTCGAGCGGTTTGTGCGGCTGGACGACGCGCGCAGCCGGGACGAAGGTGGGGCGGGTCTGGGGCTGGCGATCGCCCGGGACGTGGCCGCCCGGCACGGCGGGACCCTGCGCGCCGCCCGGTCCCCCTCGGGCGGCGCGCGGTTCGAGCTGCGGTTGCCGGCGGTCTAGCCGGGCGGCTGTCAGCTCGGGATGGTCCACTCATGAGGCGGGTAGTGGGAGGGGGCGCACGTCTCGACGATGAGCTCAGGGGCGGCGGCGGACAGGCAGAGCCCGGAGTTGGTGTTGTAGAGGATCCCGCCGGGGAGCGGCAGCCAGTACTCCTTCGCGGTGTCGTTGCAGTTGTACATGATCACCTTCTCTCCCGGGTACGGCTTCTTCGCGTCCACGCAGTAACCCTGGTTGATCAGCGTGTTGCCCTTTCCGTGGACCCACAACTGGCGTGCGCCGGTCGGGTCGCACAGCCAGGCGGGGACGTTTTCCCCGTTCGAGGGCGCTGAGGTGTCGGAGGGATCGCCGGCGCACAGCCCGTTTCCACTCACGATCTGACCCGCCCACGGCACTGCCCACTGCTGGCTCGCACGTCCGTCGCAGTCCTGGATGGTGAGGTCCCATTCGTAGTCCAGGCAGCGTTTCGAGCCGGGGTTGTAGATGGTTCCGTCCATGCGGATCAGCCACTGCTGGTTCCAGCGGGAGTTGCAGGTGTAGGTGATGACGGGGGTTCCGGCATCGGTGTCGCGCTGGTCGATGTCAAGGCAGAGTTGTGTGCCGTCGTGCGTGGTGATCAGTCGGTCGTTGACGTCCAGAGTCCAGTTCTCCTGCTGCTTGCCGGAGCAGGGCGTGGTCTCCCCTCCATTCCCGCGCCCCATCGAGGTCAGGCAGGCGTCGGGGCCGGACGGGCCGTAGATCGGGTTCTCCGCCGCTGCGGCGAATCGGTCGCCGAACTCCACGGGAAAGTGGTCGGACATCCCGCCGGGAATGACCCGGCCGCCCCAGGTGGCCGGCAGGCTGGGGTAGTTGGTGACCATGTAGTCGAGCTCACGGTGTGATTGCTGAGTGGCCCGGCCGGACGACACGACGCGGTAGCCGGCCGGAATGTGCGGGGTCAGCAGGCTCGGCTCGCGGTTGAAATCGCCTCCCACGGCCCATTGGTAGCCGCGCAGGGTGGATTCCGCGTCGATCGCCCTGAGGAGGGCGGGCGCGTCGTTGGAGGTGTTGTCCCCGTTGGAGCTGGCGTGCATCGTCCAGTAGGCGGTGTGCTCGTCGAGCGCGACGCCGAACGCCGGCCTCGGTCCCAGGTTGCCGCTCCCTTGCAACGGCTGCGGCGGGACGATCAGGATCTCGTCGGCTTGCCGGTGGGTGACCATCGCCAGGTTCACCCGGCTCCCACCCGCGTCCGTGTTCATCCAGTAGAGCCATACGTTCATGCCGCGGCTTTGGCTGCCGACGCGCCACAGGTGCTCCCTGACCTCGTAGGTCCGGGTGCCGATGGTGCGGGAGAGGGTCCTTTGCCATGTGCCGGGCAGGGAACCCTCCGGGCCCGCTTCCTGCAGGGAGACGACGTTGTGGGCGAGGTGGTTGCCGTTTCCGGCGCTCAGGGCCCCTACTGCCGTCCACTTTCCCTGGTTGTCGCTGTTGGCTCCCTGCATGTTGAACGTCAACGGGGTGTAGCCGGGGACCGCGGCGGCGGCCCGGGGCGCCGCCGCACCGATCTGCACAAGGGTCCACAGCAGCGTCATGGCGAGCAGCAGGATGCCGGTGCGGCCGGTCGCTGACCGGCGAGGGAGCGAGGGGGCTGGGCTCATACGAAATCCTCTCGACTGTCGGGTGCACGACAATGCGGAGCATGACGATAGAGCCGGGCCCGGGTAGCTGACTACCCGTCAGTTACTTGTGTTCGGCGGATCGGCGGATGATGGCCGAAAGCAGCGGAGCCGGACGTCGGTGGCCGGCTCCGCGGTGCGGTGGTCGGCTACGGCTTGCCGCGCAGTCCGCGCAGGCGCTCGGCGATGGGCTTGAGCGACTGGTGGAGGTGGTCCAGGTCCTCGGGGGTGAGTCGGTCGATGAGGTGGCTGCGGACCGACTCGACATGGTGCGGGGCGACCTTGCGCATGGTCTCCATGCCCGGGTCGGTGAGGACGGCGTAGAGCCCGCGCCGGTCGGACTCGCAGTTCTCCCGGCGGACCAGGCCCGCGTTCTCCATCCGGGTGATCTGGTGGGAGAGGCGGCTCTTGGACTGGAGGGTGGCGGAGGCGAGGTCGCTCATCCGCAGGCGCCGGTCGGGCGCCTCGGAGAGGTTGACCAGGATCTCGTAGTCGTTGATGGTCAGCCCGAACGGCTGGAGGTCCCTCTCCAGTTGGTAGTTCAGCAGCCTGCCCACGTCCAGATAGGTGCGCCAGGCGCACTGCTCGGCGTCGGTCAGCCAGGGGGTTGCCGTCTCGGTCTCCATGGATGGATTCTACCTAAGAAGTTGAATAGTGAACAATGGGGCGGGGCGGTGCGGTCGGTGACGTCGAACCCGTCCTCGGTGCCTGGATAAGGGCGCAGGCGTTCGAGGGCGTCACCCTCCGCAGACTACCGTTCACAGGCCGAAGCGACGCTGGAGGTCCCCCAGCTGGCCGGGAAGGCGCGGCATGGACTGCTGGCCGTGGCCGGATCCGTGCCCCGGGTGCGCGCCGGGGACGCCGGCCTCGTGCGGGGTGGCTCCGGTCGCCAGCTCGGGCATCAGCTGCTCGGTGGACTGGAGCAGTACGGTGCCGGCGCCGGTGAAGTCGAACTGGTGCTCCTCGCCGGACGCCCCGCCCAGCCCGGTCAGCGCCCGTACACCGCCCATGATCCCGGTCATATAGCCGTGGTCGTAGTGGTGGCAGGGGGAGGGGCAGTCGGCCCAGCCGACGAGGGCCTGGGGATCCACCCGCAGCGGCGGCTCCATGAAGACCACCGGGCCGTTGGAGGCGGCCACGAACTTCCCGGTGCCGATGAGGGTGAGGAAGCCGGGGACGATGGACTGCTTCAGCGCGAGGGTCGGCTGGTACGCGAGGAGGTTGCCGGCCCGGATGGTCAGATTGCCCTCGTCCAGATCGAAGCTGTTGACGTCGAAGGCGCGGTCCGCCAGCAGCATCTTGCCGCTGCCCTCGGCCACCACCCAGTCGCTCGCGTGGAGGGGTGAGTGGAAGCTGGTGCGGAGCAGGCGGTCGAGGCGGCCGTGGCCCAGGCCGTTGAACTCGATCGACCCGTAGTAGGCGATCATCTTGCCCTTCTGCAGGAACCACTGGGAGCCCTTGAGCTCCACGCAGAAGGTGTACGGGTTGACGTTGTCGTCGGTCGGCAGCGTCATCGGGTCCCACATCGCGGGCGTGCTCACAGCTTCTCCTCCGACGCCTGGACGTACACCGCACCGTTGCCGCTCAGCTCCAGCTGGAACGCCTCACCCGAGCCGCGCCCCACCATGTCCCGCCAGCCCAGCGCGGTGGAGAGCTTGTTCCGTACGTCGCCGTGGTGCGCGACATAGGCCTGCGGGTCCACATGCACCGGGCGGTCCGGGGTGATCGGCAGCCGGATCACCCCGCCGTGCGCCATCACCGCGACCGCGCCCTGTCCCTGGAGGGAGGTGGTGAACAGCCCCTGCCCGGACACCTGGCCGCGGACCATGCCCATCACCCCGCCCTGCGAGCCCAGGAAGACGGTGCCCTGGCGCAGGGTGCCGTCGAAGGCGAGCAGCCGGTCCGCCTCCACATAGAGGGTGTCCCCGGTCAGCTCGATGACCTGGACATGGTGGCCGCCGTGGCCGAAGAGGACGGTGCCGCTGCCCTCCACGGTCATCAGCGGGGTGTCCTCGCCCGCTGCCCGGCGGCCGATCATCGACATCAGCCCGCCCTGGCCGCCGGCCAGGTTCGGGGTGAAGGAGACCTCGCCGCGGTAGGCGAGCATCGCCCCGCGCTGACTGAACAGCCGCTGCCCGGGCGAGACGACCGCCTCGACCATCTTGGAGTTGATCTCGCGGAACGGCATCAGACGTCCCCTCCGACGGTGTTGCGCTCGCTGGGCTGGACGTAGACCAGTCCGTCGCCCTCGAAGCGGATCTGGAACGCCTCGCCGCCGCCCTCGCCGAGCAGGGTGCGGAAGGTCACACCCGACTGGAAGGACTGCCGGAGGTTGCCCTGGTGGGCGACGTACGCCCCGGGGTCCACCGAGAGCGGGTACTGCGGGGTCACCCGGAGCACCACCGCCGGGCCGTCCGACATGATCGCCGCCTGGCCGGTGCCCTCCAGGGTGGTGGTGAACAGGCCGTTGCCGCTGGCCCCGCCGCGCAGCCCGGTGAAGCTGGTCCCGGTGCGCACCCCGCCGTCGGTGCACAGCAGATTGCTGGCCTCCACGTACATCTTCTCGCCGCGCAGGCTGACCAGGTTGATCTCGGAGGCGCGGTCGGCGAAGAAGCAGGTGCCCTGGCCGGACACCTCCATGACCTCCATCTGCTCGCCGGTCAGCCGGCGGGTGACCATGCCGCGCAGCCCCTCGCCGCCACCGGTGGTCTTCTTGAACGCCATCCGGCCCTCGTAGGCCACCATCGAGCCGTTCTTGGCCTTGACGGTGTCCCCGGTCAGGTCGACGGCGAGCACTCTGCTGCCTTGCAGTCGGAACATTGCCACGGGAGGACGTTAACCGGAGATCCCGGGCACGAACAGGGGCGGGCGGGGCGAGCGACGGCGGTGGCCGGGACCCCGGTCAAGGGAGGGCAAAGGGGGCTGCCACAATGGGCCGGACGCTTGTGCGCCGATTCACAAGATCGGTTGTGGCGCATGGGTGCTTCCTTTGCCCGTTCCGACGTCGAAGGTGCCTCACCGTGGACATCAAGACCGCCGCCTCCCTCCATCGACTCCGGCTCGTCTCCGCCCCGGAGGCCGTCTCCTTCCTGCTGCTGCTCGTCTGCTCGGTGCTCAAGCGCACGACGGAGTTCAACGCCGTACCGGTCATGGGCATGATCCACGGGGTGCTGTTCGTGCTGTATGTGCTGTTCTGGCTGGACGCCTGGAACCGCACCAAGTGGGACCTCAAGACCGCGGCGCTCTACTTCGTCCTCTCCGTGCTGCCGTTCGGCGGCTTCTACGCCGAGCGCCGCCTCAAGCGCGAGGCCCAGGACGCCGTCATCGCCTCCCGCGCCCGCCGCGAGGGCACGGTGAAGACCGGATGATCGTCGCCTTCTCCGTCACCCCGCTCGGCGTCGGCGAGGAGGTCGGCGAGTATGTCGCCGACGCCGTCCGGGTGGTCCGCGAGTCCGGGCTGCCGAACCGCACCGACGCCATGTTCACCTCGGTGGAGGGTGAGTGGGACGAGGTCATGGACGTGGTGCGGCGGGCGGTCGCGGCGGTCGAGGCCCGCGCCCCCCGGGTCTCCCTGGTCCTGAAGGCCGACATCCGCCCCGGTGTCACGGACGGGCTCACGGCGAAGGTCGAGACGGTGGAGCGGCACCTGGGCGCGTGAGGCGTCCGTTGGTTCGACGGCCCCCGGTCCCTCCTGTGAGGGGACGGGGGCCGTCGGCCGTGGTGCCCCCCGCTTGGACGCATCCCGGTCGACACACCCCGCCGCCTCGCGTTTCGTGGAGGGTGACCACCCGCTCACCCAGCAGGAGGCGCCCGTGCGGCCGGAGGGCTACGACTACGACACCTACAGCCGTCTCGCGGGCCCTCTGACCGAACCCGACCCGGCGGCGCCCTACCGGGTCGGCTACCGCAGTCTGCTGTCGAAGGAGCCGCACCGAATACGGGCCGTCCTGCTGATGTGCTCCGCCCCGGCGCTCTCCGCCGTGCTGCTCGCCTATCTGGTGTGGCCGAGCCACTGGACGCGGCGGGAGGGCGGCGAGGCCTGGTTGGTCCGGCTGGACGCGGTGATGCTGGTGTCGATCGGGCTGATCTGTACGTTCATGCTGGTCAACGTGGTGTCCATCGCGCACGCCACGATGGTCGCCCGGGACCCGGTGCCGGTGGTGGCCGAGCCGGGGCTGCGGGTCGCCTTCCTCACCACGTACGTTCCGGGGAAGGAGCCGCTCGCCATGGTCCGGGCCACCCTGGAGGGCGCGCGGCGGGTGCGGCACACCGGGCCGCTGGACGTCTGGCTGCTGGACGAGGGCGACGACCCCGGGGCCCGGGCGCTCTGCGCGGAGCTGGGCGTCCGCCACTTCACCCGGGCCGCCGTCCCCGCCTGGAACCGGGCGAGGGGCGCGCACAAGGCCCGCACCAAGCACGGCAACTACAACGCCTGGATCGCCGCCCACGGTGAGGCGTACGACGTCTTCGCCTCCGTCGACACCGACCATGTACCGCTGCCCGCCTTCCTGGAGCGGATGCTCGGCTACTTCCGCGACCCGGACGTGGCCTTCGTCGTCGGCCCGCAGGTGTACGGGAACTACGACGGGCCGGTCACCAAGGCAGCCGAGTCGCAGCAGTTCCTCTTCCACGCCCTGATCCAGCGGGCCGGCAACCGCTACCGGGCGCCCATGTTCGTCGGCACCAACAACGTGGTGCGGATCGCCGCCGTCCGGCAGATCGGCGGGCTGTACGACTCGATCACCGAGGACATGGCCACCGGCTTCGAACTGCACCGGCGCCGGAACCCGGCGACCGGACGGCACTGGACCTCGGTCTACACCCCGGACGTGCTCGCGGTCGGCGAGGGACCGGCCTCCTGGACGGACTTCTTCACCCAGCAGCTGCGCTGGTCGCGCGGTACGTACGAGACCGTGCTGCGGCAGTACGCGGGCGGCTTCGGCCGGATGCCGCCCGGCCGGCTGCTCAACTACACGCTGATGCTCGTCTACTACCCGATGACGGCCGTCAACTGGTTCCTCGGAGTGCTCAGCTGCGTGCTGTTCCTCTGCCTCGGCGCCTCCGGCACCCAGGTCTCCACCTCGGTGTGGCTGATGCTCTACAGCGACGCCGCCGCCCTGCAGATCGGGCTGTACCTGTGGAACCGCCGCCACAATGTCTCCCCGCACGAACCGGAGGGCTCGGGCGGGCTGGCCGGGATGGTGATGTCGGCGCTCTCCGCCCCGATCTACGCCCGCTCGCTGGTCGACGCGGTGCTGCGCCGCCCCAGCCGCTTCGTGGTCACCCCCAAGGGCGGCGCGGCCAGCCCCGACCGGCCGGCCACCTTCCGGGTGCATCTCGCGTGGGCGGCGGTGCTGGCGGGCTCGCTCGCCGCCTCGGTGTATCTGGACCACACCCATGCCGCGATGCGCACCTGGGCGGTGCTCGCCCTGGCGGTCTGCCTCGCCCCGTGCGCGGTGTGGGGGTGGGAGGCCGCCCGGGCGGCATCTGGGGCCCGTACCCGGTCCCGTACGGCCGCGCGGTCCCGTAGCCGTACCGAAGAGCCCGCCCCGGAGCCCGAGGCGGCGGCGCTGGCCACGACCACCGGGGGGAGCTGACCCATGGCGGACGGCAGCCCGCCCGCGCGGCCGGGGCGGAGGAAGCGGGACCTGCGCAGGACGCTGCTGGGCGGCCTGGCGCTGCTGCTGCTCGCCGGGCTCAACGCACCGGCCGCGCTCTCCTTCGCCCGGGCCAAGTACCACGCCTACAAGATCGCCCAGCCCGCCTACCAGGCCCGCTACGGCTCCTGGCAGCGGCTTCACGTGCCGGGGGAGTACCGGCTGAACGCCATCCACGCGGCCCTGCTGCACACCGGCAAGGTGCTGCTGATCGCCGGATCGGGCAACAGCCAGGCCAAGTTCGACGCCGGCAGCTTCGACACCGTGCTCTGGGACCCGGTGAGGAACAGCTTCAAGAAGATCCCCACCCCCGAGGACTTCTTCTGCGCGGGCCACAGCCAGCTCCCCGACGGCCGGCTGCTGGTGGCCGGCGGCACCGCCCGCTACGAGGTGCTGGACGGGGCCGTGAAAAAGGCCGGCGGCGGGATGCGGGTGAAGAACGAGAGCCCGGACCGGGCGGTCACCTTGAAGAAGGGCACCGTCTTCCGCTCGCCGACCGGCGTCGAGTACGTCACCACCACCGCCGTCACCGTGCCCAAGGCCAAGCGCGAGTTCAAGGTCACCTACTTCTCCGGCGGCGGGATGAAGCCCTGGGGGACCAAGGTGACCGCGGCCGAGGCCCGGGTCTTCGTGGAGGCCCGCGAGGACGGGCCCGAGGCGCTGACCACCCAGGCCGCGCAGTACAAGGTGGTCGGGCTGAAGGGCGCCGACGCCCGCAATGTCTACGGCATCGCCCAGCGGATCAGCGCCGAGAAGCAGGACTTCCAGGGGATCCGGGCGGCCTACGAGTTCGACCCGCTCGCCGAGCGCTACGTCCCGGTCGCCCCGATGAAGGACGCCCGCTGGTACCCGACCCTGGTGACGCTGGAGGACGGGCGGGTGCTCGCGGTCTCCGGGCTCAACGACGTGGGCGACGTTGTCCCCGGCGACAACGAGATCTACGACCCGAGGACCAAGGAGTGGAGCAAGGGGCCGTTCCACTACTTCCCGACCTACCCCGCCCTCTTCCTCACCCAGGGCGGCAAGCTTTTCTACACCGGCTCCAACGCGGGCTACGGCCCCGCCGAGAAGGGCCGCGTCCCGGGGCTGTGGGACTTGAAGGCCAACCGCTTCCAGCCGGTGCGGGGCATCGAGGACCCCGACCAGCTGGAGACCTCCTCCTCGGTGATCCTGCCACCGGTGCAGGACCAGAAGCTGATGGTGCTGGGCGGCGGCGGGGTCGGCGAGTCGGAGCTGTCCACCCCCCGTACCGCCGTGATCGACCTCGGGACGGTGGCGGCCAAGGGATCCGGTACGCCGAAGGCGCCGGCCTTCCGGCCCGGGGCGCGGCTGCCGCAGGGCACCCGCTACCTCAGCAGTGTGCTGCTGCCCGACGACACCGTCTTCACCACCGGCGGCTCCCGGCAGTACCGGGGGCGCGGCGGCAGCGACCTCCTCAAGGCGCAGTTCTATCTGCCCCGCAAGGACGCCTTCCGGGAGGCCGCGGCCCCGACCGTGGGCCGCAACTACCACTCCGAGGCCCTGCTGCTGCCGGACGGGCGGATCGCCAACTTCGGCTCCGACCCGCTCTTCGGCGACAAGGACAACACCAGGCTGGGCACCTTCGAGCAGCGGGTGGAGATCTACACCCCGCCCTATCTGCTGGGGAGGGGTGGTGGACACCGGCCGGTGCTGGGCGCGGGGCCGAAGGGGCTGGACCCGGAGACGTACACCGCCACCTTCCGCAGCAAGGACGCCCGCCGGATCGTCTCGGCGCGGCTGATGCGGCCCAGCGCGGTCACCCACACCACCGACGTCGAGCAGCGCTCGGTGGCGCTCACCCTGAGCCGGGGCCCGGGCACCCTCACCGTCCGCGCCCCGAAGGACCCGACCCTGGTGCCGCCCGGCTGGTACATGCTCTTCGCGGTGGACGGCGAGGGGCGGCCCTCGGTAGCGAAGTGGGTCAAGGTGCCGGCGCCGGAGCGGCCGTCTCGCTGAGGGCGGGGACCGATCCGCGAGACAGGGCTGACCGGCATATGACCAGTGGGTAAGGTCGGGGCGTGCCCAAGTCGCTCAGTCTCCCGTTCGACCCCATCGCCCGCGCCGACGAACTCTGGCAGCGCCGCTGGGGGCCGGTGCCCGCGATGGCCGCGATCACCTCGATCATGCGGGCGCACCAGATCCTGCTGGCCGAGGTGGACGCGGTGGTCAAGCCGTACGGGCTGACCTTCGCCCGTTACGAGGCGCTGGTGCTGCTCACCTTCTCCAAGGCGGGCGAGCTGCCGATGTCCAAGATCGGCGAGCGGCTGATGGTGCACCCGACCTCGGTGACCAACACCGTGGACCGGCTGGTCCGCTCCGGCCTGGTCGACAAGCGGCCCAACCCCAACGACGGGCGCGGCACCCTGGCCTCCATCACCGAGAAGGGGCGCGAGGTGGTCGAGGCGGCGACCGGGGACCTGATGGCGATGGACTTCGGCCTGGGCGCGTACGACTCCGAGGAGTGCGGCGAGATCTTCGCCCTGCTGCGGCCGCTGCGGGTGGCCGCGCAGGACTTCAAGGACGAGTAGAAGATCCCTTTTGGGTCCCGGGGGCGGCGGAAGATCGCCCGGAACGGGCGGTTACGCTCGTGGCCATGAAAGAGAACGTGCTGACCCGCTACCGGGTGATGGCGTACGTCACCGCCGTGTGGCTGCTGGTGTTCACCGTCGCGATCATCCTGAAGTACGGGTTCAAGGTCGGCGACACCATGCTGATCTCGCAGATCCACGGTGTGCTCTTCATCATCTACGTGGTCTTCGCCTTCGACCTCGGGTCCAAGCTGAAGTGGCCGTTCGGCCGGCTGCTGTGGGTGCTGGCCGCCGGCTGCATCCCGGTCGCCTCGTTCTTCGTGGAGCCGAAGGTGACCCGGGAGGCGCGCGCTCATCTGGCGGCCGATCCGGTCGCAGCGGCCAAGGCGTAACCGCAGGTCAGGGACTTCTGTAGCGTCGCGGGCGCGGCTCGCGGCGCTTTCCCATCGACATTTACTAGGACGTCCTAGTAAATTCATGGGTATGGACGCTGACGCCATCGAGGACGGCCGCCGACGCTGGCAGGCCCGCTATGACGCCGCCCGCAAGCGCGACGCCGACTTCACCACGCTCTCCGGTGACCCCGTGGAGCCGGTCTACGGGCCCCGGCCCGGAGACACCTACGAGGGCTTCGAGCGGATCGGCTGGCCCGGTGAGTACCCCTTCACCCGCGGCCTGCACCCGACCGGCTACCGCGGCCGCACCTGGACCATCCGCCAGTTCGCCGGCTTCGGCAACGCCGAGCAGACCAACGAGCGGTACAAGATGATCCTCCGCAACGGCGGCGGCGGGCTCTCGGTCGCCTTCGACATGCCGACGCTGATGGGCCGCGACTCCGACGACCCGCGCTCGCTGGGCGAGGTCGGCCACTGCGGGGTGGCCATCGACTCCGCCGCCGACATGGAGGTCCTCTTCCGGGACATCCCGCTCGGGGACGTCACCACCTCGATGACCATCTCCGGTCCGGCCGTGCCCGTCTTCTGCATGTACCTGGTCGCCGCCGAGCGCCAGGGCGTGGACCCGGGCGTGCTCAACGGCACCCTCCAGACGGACATCTTCAAGGAGTACATCGCCCAGAAGGAGTGGCTCTTCCAGCCCGAGCCCCATCTGCGGCTGATCGGCGACCTGATGGAGCACTGCGCGGCCGGCATCCCCGCGTACAAGCCGCTCTCGGTCTCCGGTTACCACATCCGCGAGGCCGGGGCGACGGCCGCGCAGGAGCTGGCGTACACCCTCGCCGACGGCTTCGGCTATGTGGAGCTGGGCCTCTCCCGGGGCCTGGACGTGGACGTGTTCGCCCCCGGGCTGTCCTTCTTCTTCGACGCGCACCTGGACTTCTTCGAGGAGATCGCCAAGTTCCGCGCGGCCCGCCGGATCTGGGCCCGCTGGATGCGGGAGGTGTACGGGGCGAAGAGCGACAAGTCGCTCTGGCTGCGGTTCCACACCCAGACCGCGGGTGTCTCGCTCACCGCGCAGCAGCCGTACAACAACGTGGTGCGCACCGCGGTGGAGGCGCTGGCGGCCGTGCTCGGCGGCACCAACTCGCTGCACACCAACGCCCTGGACGAGACCCTGGCGCTGCCCAGCGAGCAGGCCGCCGAGATCGCCCTGCGCACCCAGCAGGTGCTGATGGAGGAGACCGGCGTCGCCAATGTGGCCGACCCGCTGGGCGGCGCCTGGTACGTGGAGCAGCTCACCGACCGTATCGAGGCGGACGCCGAGAAGATCTTCGAGCAGATCCGCGAGCGCGGACTGCGCGCCCACCCGGACGGCAGGCACCCCATCGGGCCGATCACCTCCGGCATCCTGCGCGGTATCGAGGACGGCTGGTTCACCGGCGAGATCGCCGAGTCCGCCTTCCGCTACCAGCAGTCCCTGGAGAAGGGCGACAAGCGGGTCGTCGGCGTCAACGCCCACACCGGCTCGGTCACCGGCGACCTGGAGATCCTGCGGGTCAGCCACGAGGTGGAGCGCGAGCAGGTGCGCGCCCTCGCCGAGCGCCGCACCCACCGCGACGACGCCCGGGTGCGCGCCTCGCTGGACGCCATGCTGGCCGCCGCCCGGGACGGCTCCAACATGATCGGCCCCATGCTGGAGGCGGTACGGGCCGAGGCCACCCTCGGCGAGATCTGCGACGCGCTGCGCGACGAGTGGGGCGTCTACACCGAGCCGCCGGGGTTCTGAGGCCGGTTACGGGTACGGGGACGGGGCCGCCGTGATCGTCTACGGCGGCCCCGTCCCCGTACCACCGGGCTACGGCGGGTCGGCGACCGGTGGAAACTCAAGTGAAGTCCAGGTCAAGGCCCGACATGATGGCCGGATGGAGCACATCACCATTCGCGAGGCCGAGCCCGGTGACTGGGCGGCGATCTGGCCGTTCTTCCGGAAGATCACCGCTGCCGGGGACACCTTCACCTTCCCGGTGGACCTCGATCGGGAGGTGGCGAGCGGCTGGTGGCTGCTGCCGGCGCCGGACCGCACGGTGGTCGCCGTGGAGGAGGGCACCGGCACCGTCGTCGGCACCGCCAAGATGAACCGCAACCAGTCGGGACCGGGCAGCCATATCGCCTCCGCCAGCTATATGGTCGACCCCGCGTACGGGGGCCGGGGCGTGGGACGGGCGCTGGTGGAGTACAGCCTCGACTGGGCGCGCGCGGCCGGATACCGGGGGATGCAGTTCAACGCGGTCGCCGCCACCAACACCCATGCGGTACGGCTCTATGAGCGGCTCGGCTTCCGGATCGTCGGCACCGTGCCCGAGGCCTTCCACCACCCGAGTGAGGGGTATGTGGGGCTGCACGTCATGCACCGGGCCCTGTGAGCGGTCCGCCACCGGCCCGTCCACCGCCCGTTCGGCCCGGTCGTGCCGGTCGGACCCGTTCGGCGGACTCCGACTGGCCGGTGGCTCCGGTGCGGCGACACGCTGGGGATATGCCAGCGGCCTGCCACGCCCGGCCGCTCCGTGCGCACGATTGGACCTCCGCATGATCGACTACTGCGCCCATGTGCTCTCGCTGCGGTCCGCGACCGAGACCCTGGACCAGGTCGTCCCCGGAACGGGCCATGCCGACGCCTGGGAGCAGGTCAGGAACGCGGTGGCGGCCGAACCGGGGTACGCGCTGCTGGGAAGCCTCCTCGACCACCTGATGGAGCGCGCGGAGGGCGCGGACCGGGAGCACGAACTCCTCGAAGAGGGCGCGGAACTCCACGCCCTGGCCGCCGCGACCCTGTCGCGGATCGAGACCTTCCGCAGCCGGTTCGAGGCCATGGTGAAGTCGCCCGGCACCGCCACCACGGCCGAGTACCGGGACCTCGTCGACGACATGAAGGACCTGCACACCTCGCTGACCGGGCAGGTCGACCGGATCAAGGCCCTACGGGCGAGGGCGATGCCGCCTTTCGCCCACATCCCCCCGCACGGGGCCGCCCGGAACGAGCCCGTCGACGCCTGGCTGTGGCGGGACGTGCACACCGCCCGCCGCACCGACGCCCTCGTCCGCGCACTGGCCGCCGCCGGTGACGGATCCGACCGGGCACGCGCGCTCTCCTTCGGCGCCCTGGTGGGCTACGCCGCCAACTGCGTCGGCAGCAGCTACCTCGGCTCGGTGGTCGGCGGGCCCCGCCGCAACCATCCGATGCGCGACCGGCTGGTCCGCTACGCCACAGGCGGCCGACTGCGCCACAGCACGCACGACCCGGTGATCTGGCCCGACTTCTCCGGACTGCGCCAGGCACTGGCCCTCGGCGCCGACCCCGCCGCGCTGCCGGCCGCCGTCCGCACCCAGATCCGCACCGCCCTGGCGGAGGCCTTCCCGGCCGGGGCCGGCGGCCCGGCCGTACCGCCCGACCTCTCCGCCGCCCACACCCGGCTGCTGCGCCACCTCGAACTGCTGGACGCCTTCGACCGGCTCCCGCTGCCCGCCGACATCCAGGCGGACCTGCTGGTGCGCATCCAGAGCGGAGACGGAGGATCGGCGGGGGTGCTGTCGGACCCCCAGACCGAGATCGGCACGGTGGGCGACAGCGGAATGGGAGACCCCGGGGACTACCCGCAGCCGCCGCCCGTCGTCACGGGGGAGGTCAGCGACAACGGCTGCTCCAGCCTGGGCCTGGTGATCCTCTGCATCACGATCATCGGGATCGTCATCTACCTGGCGGTCTCGGACGACGACGAGTCGGGCGAGAACCCCCAGACCTCGCAGGAGGCCCTCACCAACTTCCTGGAGAGCGAGAACAGCTGCAAGGCCGTCGCCTACGCCTACCACGCCCACACCGGACTGTGGGAGGCGGCGTCCCGCCTGACCGAGGCCTACAAGCGCATCGGCCTGCTCTACCCGGACGAACTGGACGTGGACGACGCGGTCTTCGCGAGGCTGACCACCGCCCCCGACCACAAGACCCGGCCGTTCACGGCGGTACCCGGCAGCTGGGTCGACGGCCACCCCTACCACTACCTGGCCTGGCCGCCGCACGCCGACATCGAGCAACCGTCCGAGGACTACCTCGTCATGGACACCCCGGAGTCGATGCTGACCGGGAACCCGCACGCCGGCCCGGTCACCACCGGCCAGTTCGCCGCCGAGGTGTGGCTGCGCCACCAGGACGACCCGGCGCCCGGAGCCCACGACGTCAACCTGGACGCCGACGCGGACCGCGGCTACGCGCACCCCTGCTGGCGCGCGGCGCCCGGCGGGCCGATCGAGACCCTGGGCTACGACGAGGTCGTCTGAGCCCGTCGGAGCCGCGGAACCCACCAGCGAAGGAGCTCACCATGCCGCAGGGCCAGAAACCGCCGGAGGTCCTGGACGGGCCCTACCTGGTGGTCCCGTACGGGCCGGCCGACGACGGGTCGAGGCCGCTGTCCGTCCCGGGTGCGGTGTACTACCGGTGCCCCGGCATCCTCATCGACCATCAGCCCTACGACCCCAGCAGTCCGCTGGACCCCGGCGAGCCGCTGAGCCTCTCCGTGCTGGTGAAGAACCTCGGCGCGCTCAGCTGCCTGGTCACCGCCCGCTTCTACTGCACCAGTCCGGCCACCGCATGGCTGCCCGCGCCGGTCGGATCGAGCACCTTCTACCTGCGCGCGGGCACCGACCCGGCGGCCGAGTCCCCACCCGTCCCCGACTTCGTACCCGCGGACCACTTCGCCCGGCTGGGCCTGGCCACCCCGGAGCACTTCTGCTTCTTCGTGGAGGTCACCACGCCGCTCGATCTGGCCCCCGGGTCGCACAACGCCGCCACGGACCGGCACTGCGGCCAGCAGAACGTGCAGATCGTCAAGGCCGTGGCGGGCCGGCGCCTCGTCGTCCCCTTCGAGGTGGCGGACCGAGGCCACCAGCGGTACGCCGTGAGCCTGGGCCCGGCACGCCACCTCGAAGGGACGCTCCCCCTCCCCGAGGAAGCCCTCCGGATCATCGACCTGGTCAGCGGGGAGGAAGCGGTCACCGCCCTCCAGACCACGCTCGAAGCCGGTGAGCGACGTGCCTTCCAGGCCGTGGTCGACGTCCCGGACACCGCCGCCGCCGGAGACACGGCGCACCTGGTGATCGAGCAGACGGCGCTCGGGCCCGAGGAGGGGGTCCCGGTCGGCGCGATCGGGGTCACCGTCCTGGTCGACGGCTGACCGCGGCCCCCTCTCCCCCTACTCCGAACCCTCCGCCCCCGGTCCCCTTTCCGGCTCGGTGAAGAGCAGCCGGAAGACCGCGCCGCCGCCGGGCGCGTTGGCGGCGGTCAGCTCCGCCCCATGGGCCCGGGCGATCTGCCGGGCCATCGCCAGGCCCAGCCCGGACCCGGGCAGCGCCCGCGCCGAACCGGCCCGGTAGAAGCGGTCGAAGACATGGGGCAGATCCTCCGGGGTGATCCCTGGGCCGTGGTCCCGTACCGCCACCATCCGCCCCGTGAACTCCACCTCCACCGGCGGGCCCGGCAGCCGGGGGCCGAACTTCGCCGCGTTGTCGAGCAGATTGGTCAGCAGCCGGGTCAGCCGGGCGGGCACCCCCGGCAGCACCAGCGTCGCCGCCTCCTCGTCCACCCGCAGCTCGAAGCCGGTCTCCGGCCAGTGCGCCCGGGCCGCCGCCACCGAGTGCTCCAGCAGCGCCGCCGGACGCACCTCCTCCAGCAGCGGCCGGGGCTCCTCGTCCCGGGCCAGCTCGATCAGATCGCCCACCAGCCCGGTCACCTCCCGCAGCTGACGGCCCAGCGCCGCCGAGGCCCGCTCCCGCTGGGCCGGGGTCAACCGGTCGCCCTTGGCCAGCAGTTCGGCGTTGGTCCGCAACGCCGTCAGCGGGGTGCGCAGCTCATGTGAGGCGTCCGCCACCAGCCGGCGCCGTACCGCCACCGACTCCTCCAGCTCGCCCAGCATGCTGTTGAACGCCCCGGCCAGCCGGGTCACCTCGTCCTCGCGGCCGGGTGGCCCGGGCGGCAGCTCGATCCGGTGCCGGGCGTCCCGGGTCGCCGCGATCCGCTCGGCCGCCGCGGTCAGCCGCGCCACCGGCGCCAGCCCCGTACGTGACACCCAGAACCCGGCCCCGGCGGCCACCGCCACCCCGACCGCGCCCACCCCGGTGAGCAACACCGCGGCCTGCCGCACCCCGCGCTCCACGGTGTCCGAGCGCAGTGCCACCTGGAGCGCCTCGCCGCGCCGCAGCGGGGTGGTCAGCATCCGTACCGGGTGGCCCTGGAGGACCGTCTGCCGGTAGTACGGGGCCCGCTGCCCGGCCGCCACCTGGCGCACCGGGCCGTCCACCAGCAGCAGATACGGCTCGGCCGGATCGTCCGCCGGGTCCGCCGGCACCACCTGGGCGCAGGCCGGCGCCGCCAGGAAGCGGCACTCCCCGGCCAGTACGCCCGGCTCCGCGTCCCGCTCGCTCTGCACGATCCGGGTCGCCGACTGGGTGAGGTTCAGCTCCAGTTGGTGCGCCAGCTCGTAGCGGATGACGGCGAAGGCGGCCAGGCACATCCCGACCGCGACCAGTGCCACGGCCGCGCTCGCCGCCACCGCCAGCCGGGTCCGCACCGGCCGCCGCCTCCGCCACCGCGCCCCCAGCCGCCGCCGCGCGCTCACGCCGCCCCCAGCCGGTAGCCGACCCCGTGCACGGTGTTGACGAGGCGCGGCTCGCCGCCCGCCTCCAGCTTGCGCCGCAGATAACCGACGTACACCGCCAGCGAGTTGGACTCCGGGCCGAAGTCCCGGCCCCAGACCCGTTCCAGGATCAGCTCCCGTGGCAGCACTTGCCCCGGATGGAGCAGCAGCAGCTCCAGCAGCGCGAACTCCGTCCGGCTGAACTCCAGCGGCCGCCCCGCCCGCCGCCCGGTACGGCTCACCGGATCGACCACCAGGTCCCCGTACCCCAGCGGACCGCCCTCCGCGCCCTCCACTCCCTCCACCGCGGTACGCCGCAGCAGCGCCCGCAGCCGGGCCGCCAGCTCGTCCAGCGCGAAGGGCTTCACCAGATAGTCGTCCGCGCCCGCGTCCAGGCCGTCCACCCGCTCGCTCACCGCGTCCAGCGCGGTCAGCACGATCACCGGCGTGCGGTCCCCGAGCGCCCGCAGCCGCCGGCACACCGCCAGCCCGTCCAGCACCGGCATCAGCACATCCAGCACGATGGCGTCCGGCTGCCAGGCCGCCACCTCGGAGAGCGCCGCCAGCCCGTCGGCGGCGCCCCGCACCTCGTACCCCTCCACGGTCAGCCCGTCCTCGACGGCCGCCCGCACCTCCGGCTCGTCGTCCACGACCAGCACCCTGCTCACCACGCTCATGGGCCCCACCCTGCCGCAACGGCCTTCCCGAACCTCTTAGAACCCTCTTAGGACACCCCGCCACCGTTGCGTGCCATGCGCACACCACTGTCCGTGGTCATCGGTGCCGGCGGCACCGGCGGCCACATCTATCCCGGGCTCGCCCTCGCCGACGCCCTGCGCCGCGCCGTGCCGGAGGCGGTCGTCTCCTTCGTCGGCACCCGGCGCGGACTGGAGGGCGAGCTGATACCCGCCGCCGGCTACCGGCTGCACACCGTCGACATGATCCCCTTCGACCCGGCGCTCGGCGCCCGCCGCTATCTGCTGCCCGCCGCGCTGCTGAAGTCCGGCGCCCAGGCCCGGGCGGTCCTGCGCGAACAGGGCGCCCAGATCGCCGTCGGCATGGGCGGCTACCCCAGCGCCCCGGTCATCCTCGGCGCCCGGATGGCCGGACTGCCCAGCCTCATCCACGAGTCCAACGCGGTGCCCGGCCGGGCCAACCGGTTCGCCGCCCGGCTCACCCCGCATATCGCGGTCGCCTTCGACACCGGGCACCTGCCCGGCGCCATCACCACCGGGATGCCGATCGCCGCCGCCCTGGCCGGTCTGGACCGGGCCGCGCTGCGCCCCGCCGCCCGGGCCGCCCTGGGCGTGCCCCAGGGTGCCCGGCTGGTCCTGGTCAACGGCGGCAGCCTGGGCGCGGCCCGGCTCACCGAGGCCGCTCTCGGCCTCGCCGACCGCTGGCGCGACCGGGACGGCCTCCATCTGCTCATCAAGACCGGCCCGGCCGCGCTGCCCGCCGCCCGGACCGCGCTGCACGGCCACCCGACCGCCCGCGCGGTGCCCTATCTGGACCGGATGGACCTCGCCTACGCCGCCGCCGACCTGGTGGTCTGCCGGGCCGGCTCGGCCACCGTCGCCGAACTCGCCACCACCGGCGTACCGGCCGTGCTGGTGCCGTACCCGCACGCCCCCGGCGACCACCAGACCCACAACGCCCGGGTGCTCACCGACGCCGGTGCCGGGCTGCTGCTGCCCGACGCCGAGACCACCGCCGACCGGCTCGCCGCCCTGGTCGAGCCCCTGCTCGCCGACCCGGCCCGGCTCGCCGCGATGAGCGGCGCCGCCGAACCCGGCCCGCACGCCCGCGCCGCCGACCTGCTCGCCGAGCACGTCATGCGCCTCGCCGCCCCCACCGTCCCGCTGCTGAAGGAGTACGCCTCATGGAACTGAACCCCGTTATGGACTGGACCGGCCGCACCGTGCTGGTCACCGGCGCCGAGGGCTTCATCGGCTCCACCCTGGTCGACCAGCTCCTCGAACGCGGCGCGCGGGTAAGGGCGTTCGCCCACTACAAGCCGTACGGGGAGAAGGGCAACCTGGCCCATCTGCTCGGCGACATCGAGCTGATCGCCGGGGACGTGCGCGACCCCGGGCGGGTGATGGACGCGGTCGCCGACTGCGACACGGTCTTCCACCTGGCCGCGCTGATCGGCATCCCGTACAGCTACGACTCGCCCGGCGCGTACGTCCAGACCAATGTCAACGGCACCGAGAACATCGCCGAGGCCTGCCGCCGCCACGGCGTACGCCGCCTGGTGCACACCTCCACCAGCGAGGTCTACGGCACCGCCCGGACCGCCCCGATCAGCGAGGACCACCCGCTCCAGCCGCAGTCCCCGTACTCCGCCTCCAAGATCGGCGCCGATATGATGGCGCTCTCCCACTGGCACGCCTTCGAACTGCCGGTGACGGTCGTCCGGCCGTTCAACACCTACGGCCCCCGCCAGTCCGCCCGCGCGGTCATCCCCGCCATCCTGGCCCAACTCCACGCGGGCGTAAGGGAACTGCGCCTCGGCTCGCTCACCCCCACCCGGGACTTCACCTACGCCGCCGACACCGCGCGCGGCTTCCTCGCCCTGGCCGGCTGCGACCGGGCGCTGGGCCAGGTGGTCAACCTGGGCAGCGGTCAGGAGATCGCCATCGGCGACCTGGCCCGGCGGCTGATCGAGGCCTCCGGCCGGGACGGCGTCGAGATCACCACCGACCGCGAACGGCTGCGCCCCTCCGGCAGCGAGGTCGAGCGCCTGCTCTCCGACAACCGCCGGGCCCGGGAATGGGCCGGCTGGCGCCCCGAAGTCTCCCTGGAGGAGGGCCTGAAGCACACCAGCGAATGGGTGGCCGAGCACCTCCGCCTCTTCGCCCCGGACCGCTACCAGGTCTGAGCCGATGCCCGCAGCCCCCGGGTCACGCCCCGGGGGCGGGCCGAGGCCACCGTCGGGGAAGCGGCGGCCTCGGCGACCGGCTCCGGCAGGGTGCGGAAGAACAGCCAGGCCAGCAGCGGCATCAGCACCAGCGGCGCCAGCGCCGTCCGCAGCGAGGTGGCGTCGGCCAGAGCGCCGCGGCCACCCGCCCCCAGCGGTCGGCCAGCGCACCGCCCACCAGCGCGGGCACGACCGGCAGCGGGGCGAGCGCGAGACCGCCGCCCCGGACCACCGCCGCCGCCGGCAATGGGGCCACCGCGAAGCCGAGATTGCCGCCCAGCGAGAACCACCCCATCGCCCGGTGGCCGCCCCCGCTCGCCGCCCGGGCCACCCGGGCCGACTCCGGGTGGTAGGCGGCCACCCCGACCCCCGGACACCGCGACGAACGCCAGGGTCCAGCCGTACGAGCCGCCGAGCGCGCACACCGCGATACCCACCCCGTTCATCGAGGTCTTCCGCCGCGCCTTCGGCCGTACCCCGGGCAGCGCCGCCCGGTGGCAACCGGTCCTCAGCCGGTCTCGTCGGCCGCCGCCGCCAGGCCCCCCAGCAGCAGCGCGGTGAACCGCCGTACCCACTGGGCGTCCACCGGTTCGGCGCTCACCAGGGCGCGGTGCACCACGGCGCCCGCGATCACATCGAAGATCAGGTCGTCGGTGCCGGCGGCCGGGCCCGCGCCGGCCGGCAGCTCGCCGCGGGTCTGCGCCCGCCGCCGCCCCTCCAGCACCAGCCGCTTCTGCCGGGCCACGATCGACTCCCGGATCCGCTCGCGCAGCGGCTCGTCCCGGGTGGACTCCGCGATCACCGCCATCAGCGCCGTCTTGGTCTCCGGCCGCTCCAGCAGCGCGGCGAACTGCCGCACCACGCCCTCGATATCGGCCGCGAGGCTGCCGAGGTCCGGTAGCTCCAGCTCGTCGAAGAGCACCGCGACCGCGTCCACCACCAGCTCGTTCTTGCCCGCCCAGCGCCGGTAGAGGGTGGTCTTGGCGACGCCCGCCCGGGTGGCCACGTCCCCCATGGTCAGCTTGGACCAGCCCAGTTCGACCAGCGCCGCCCTGGTCGCCTCCAGGATGGCCGCGTCGGCCCGGGCGCTGCGGGGACGGCCGCCGGTACGGGGGGCCCGGCCGCCGCCGGAGAGGGTGCTGCACATGACGCCCGACCATACCGGCCAGTACGTCCGGTGTTACCGACGCGTAGATGTGTTCCCGTTCACGTGCCCGCAACATCGGCGGGGGTGCGGCTGTGAGCCAGTTCACGGCCCCCTCCCGTGCCGCGCCTCCTCCCCTCCGGTTACGCTACGACCCGTAGCGAAAGCCTTCCGAAGGCTTCCCGCGACAACCACAGCAAGACCGGGGCCGTTGAGCCCCGGCATCCGGGGTGGGGACCCCGGTGCACGGTCCGGGGTGGGGACCCCGGACCAGCGACAAGTAAACGATGTCACCGGGCCGTCCGAGGCCCGCGCGGCCCCGCGAACCGGCGGGGAGCGCGGTGGGCGGGCGGCCGGGGGAGTACGGGACCGGGGCGGGGCACCGCGCCGGTCCCGCGAGCGCGGTGGCCAACGGTCGCGGCCCACCGGCTGCGGCTTACCGGTTACGCGCGCGAAGGGGGGAGGATGTACCCATGCAGCCTAGGAACATGTCCATGAGCGGTGTTGTCGACCTCGCCGCGGTGAAGGCGGCCGGAGAGGCCAAGGCCAAGGCCGAGCAGGCCCGCACCGATGCCGCCCGGCAGGGCGGTACGCCGGCGGTCTCGCCCTCCGCCCTGGTGATCGACGTCGACGAGGCCGGCTTCGAGCGCGACGTCCTCCAGCGCTCCACCGAGGTACCCGTCGTCATCGACTTCTGGGCCGAGTGGTGCCAGCCCTGCAAGCAGCTCAGCCCGGTGCTGGAGCGGCTCGCCACCGAGTACAACGGCCGCTTCGTGCTGGCCAAGATCGACGTCGACGCCAACCAGCTGCTGATGCAGCAGTTCGGCGTCCAGGGCATCCCCGCCGTGTTCGCGGTGGTCGCCGGGCAGGCGCTGCCGCTCTTCCAGGGAGCGGCGCCGGAGGCCCAGATCCGCCAGACCCTGGACCAGCTGGTGCAGGTCGCCGAGGAGCGCTTCGGCCTCACCGGTATCGCGGTGGACGGCGAGGCGGTGCCCGGCGAGCAGCCGGCCGCCCCGGTCCAGCCGGCCGGCCCGTACGACGCCCTGCTGGAGGCGGCGGTCCAGGCGCTGGACGCGGGCGACTTCGCCGGTGCCGTCCAGGCGTACAAGAACGTGCTGGTCGACGACCCGACCAACTCCGAGGCCACCCTCGGCCTCGCCCAGGCCGAGCTGCTGGGCCGGGTGGGCGGACTGGACGCCCAGGCGGTGCGCAAGGCCGCCGCCGACAACCCGTCCGACGTCCGCGCCCAGCTGGAGGCGGCCGACCTGGACCTGGTCGGCGGGCATGTGGAGGACGCCTTCGGCCGCCTGGTGGAGACCGTGCGCCGGACCGCGGGCGACGACCGCAACACGGCCCGGCTGCGGCTGCTGGAGCTGTTCGAGGTCGTCGGCGCCGACGACCCGCGCGTGGTCAAGGCCCGCGGCGCCCTCGCCCGGGTGCTCTTCTGACCGAGCCGAGCCGGGCGACCGTCGTCTCGGGGCTCGGGATGAGCGCCTGGGGCGCCTGGGGCCTCGTCTCGGTGAGCGCCCGGCGCGCCTCGGGGTGAGCGCCTGGTTTACCGGGCGCCCGGCGGGACACTCGCCGGACGCGCGATCGGCGGCCCGCCCGCTGAGCGTTTTGGCGACACAGTGACAAATCGCGGCCGCGCTTTACCAAAACTTGGTAATCGCGGCCGCTGTTACTTGCAGTAAATGAACGCCGCGTTAATGTCCGGCTTTCTCCCTACATTTCCTTCTTCGCCGAACCGGTCGGTAACACCCTGTGTGTCCGGTCGACATCGGTCTGTCGCGGCCCGGTTATCTGGCCGTTACTAGCCAGTAACGAACCCCTTGTGCCGGGGCGGCGAATGGACCACGATCGGCCACGCTCGGTCCGATTCCGCACCAGCCCGGCAAACCAGCCGCGCCGGTCGGACGAGGGTCCCCACCGAGCCGGCCGGCGATCACAGCGCCGGCCGCGGACAGGGGGGTTCCTGCCCAGCCGGCAGGGCCTGTCCACCCCAGGGCCGCGTCGACGCGCGGCCAGTGGTTGTCGCTCGGGGGTGATCGCCGGTGGTTCGGACGCACGTCGCGCCTGCCCGTACGGCGCTCTCCTTCCCGAGGACGTAGCACTTCTCCCATCTGATGGACGGGGCCTGACGCCCCTTCCGGAGATGTACGTCCGAGAAGGAGGAATCCTATGAAGTCCCAGGTTCGCGGTGGGACCAGATGGAAGCGGTTCGCCGTGGTGATGGTGCCGAGCGTGGCCGCCGCGGCCGCGGTGGGCATCGGCCTGGCCCAGGGAGCGCTGGCGGCGTCGTTCGCCATCTCCGGCCAGGAGTTCAAGGTCAAGGCGGACTCGCTGGTGGGCGATGACTTCGTCCAGTACGGCAGCTATGCCGAGGGCAAGAACCTGAAGGGTGAGGACTTCGCCGCACCGGTGGCCGTGTCGGGCTTCACGCACGCCACGATCTCCAACATGTGCCAGTCGGTGGTCACGCCCAACGTGCCGCTGGTCGGCACCATCACCCTGCGCCTGACGGCCGGCACCGGCAGGGACAAGGTCGTCGCCGACGACATCTACCTGGATGTCTCGGACCTCAAGGCCGACGCCAAGTTCGACAACATCGACATCGGTGTGGCCGCGGGCAAGACGAAGAAGCCGGGTATCCAGCCCGGTACCAAGGCCAACCCCTTCGGGTTCGCCCAGCAGGCCAAGAAGGCGACGCTGAGCAACGTGGAGCAGAAGGCGTGGGCCACCACGGCCGCCTCCTTCAAGCTCCCGGACCTCTCCCTGAAGCTCCTCCGCGGCAGCGGCGAGGGCAAGGAGTGCTTCGTCGACTAGTAGCGACCGAGTGGGTGGGGCGCCGGATCCCCGTGCGTCCCGCCCGCCCGGGCTTCGCTCACCCTCTTTCTGCACCACCGCTTCCAGGGAGCTGTTTTCCATGAGCGCCGAGTCCACTGGTTCCCGCGGATTCACCCACTGGCGGCTGCGCTTCCGTGCGTGGCGGGGCAACCGGCCGTTCTGGGGCGGGCTGTTCACCATGTTCGGCGGAGTGCCGATCGCCTACCTCCCCTACGCCGACATGCGGCTCGGGAACATCACCCTCGCCATGCAGACCACGGCGGGGGCGGGTTCGCTGATCATCGGCGTGCTGCTGATCACCTTGGGTCTGACCATGTGGTTCCAGCCCAACACCCGTGTGTTCGCGGGCATCGCGGCGATCATCCTGGGCCTGGTGTCCCTACCGATGTCCAACATCGGCGGATTCCTGATCGGCTTCCTCTTCTCGCTGATCGGCGGAGCCCTGTCCGTTTCCTGGGCGCCGGGCGTACCGGCGGAGGAACTGCCCGCAGGCGAGCCGCTGTCCGATGACGACGACGCGGCAGCCGAGCGGCCCCGCACCGACGACGAGCTGTCGGCCGTGGCCGCCTCCACCAACACCACCGACGCCCATGGCGGGAGGAACAGTGCGGGGTGACGAGAATCAGCCCGCGACGAGAAGGGGGCCGCGCCACGCGGCTCCGCGGAAGTCGCTGCTGAGCAAGCTCCAGGCGCCGGCCGGCAAGGCGATGGCCCTGGCGGCGATGCCCACCGCCGTACTCGTGGGGTTCGGCCTCACGCCCAAGCTGGCGATGGCCGACGACAAGGACATCCCCTTCGCGCCGGGCCCCTGTGTGACCCGCTCCGACGAACCGGAGGCGTCCGAGTCCCCGTCGCCGCCCGCGTCCGAGTCGCCCAAGCCCTCCGAGTCACCCTCGGACACCGCCTCTCCCTCACCCGAGCCCTCGGAGAGCGAGAGCGCGGCGGAGAAGCCCACGGAGGACACCGCCAAGCCCGGTGAGGCCGACGAGAAGCCCGCCCCCGCCGAGAGCCCCTCCGCGGACGGGTCGGCGAAGGAGCCCGACGGCAGGGGCGAGCAGAGCGCGACCGAGCCCGACAAGGCCCCGTCCCCCAAGCCCACCGAGTCGGAGTCCCGCCACCCGTTGGACCCGCTGGGCGTGGGCAATGCCCTGGAGGACCTCTTCGGCGGCATCGGCGGCAAGGACAAGGCCGAGCCGACGGAGACCCCGTCGAGCGGCACCCCCTCGCCCTCGGAGTCCTCCACCAAGCCGAGCGAGAAACCCGCGGACAAGTCCAAGGACAAGCCTGCGGAGAAGCCTGAGGGCAAGTCCGAGGAGAAGCCGGCCGAGAAGCCCTCGAAGGACGCCCCGAAGGACAAGGGCGACGAGGAGGACACGGCCGCCGACAAGACCAAGCAGGCGATCAAGGACGCCGCCGAGAAGGCCGGCGCCGAGACCGAGGAACTGCCCGAGGGTGCCAAGGGACTCGACCCCACGAAGGACGAGGACATACCCGACGGCGCCAAGCCGCGCTTCCCCTGCCCGACCGCCGACCCGGAGGCCCTGGCCGCCGCCGAGCTGGAGCCGGGCATCCCGCTGCTGCCGGACGACCCCTGGCGTCTGGAGAGTACGAAGCTCACTCTCACCGGCCTCGACTACCACGGCATCGTGGAGGTCAAGACCTACAGCGGCAAGATCAAGAAGGTGCTGAAGTTCACCGCCGACTACGTGGGCATCAAGGACCTGCACCAGCTCACGGTCCACTCCGAGGGGCACACCGGCCATGTGAAGTCCACGCCAGGCGAGACCTCCACCATCGACGGCGGCACGGTGACGATGTACACGGAGAAGCTGAAGGGCAACCTCTTCGGGCTGATCCCGGTCACCTTCAGCCCCGAGACCCCGCCCCCGCTCAACGTCCCCCTGGCCATCTTCACCGACGTCGAGGTCGTCCAGGCCGGCCAGTTCGGCGGCAATCTCACCGTGCCGGGGCTGCGGAACTACGTCGACGGCTGACGGATCGTTCGCATCTCGGATTCCGTAGACCTAGGCCTCCTCGCCAACAGCCGGGGAGGCCTAGGTATGTCGCGCGCGTCCAGCAGCAGGAGGAATCTGGGTGGCCTCCCTAACGGAGTCGTCCGATCCGCGACGAATGGCGCGAGTGGGCCTTCTAGAGTCGCAAACTGCATGAAATCATCACGATGACTTCGGGGGAGCCGAGGAGTTTGCGCGGGATGCATGCTCCGAACGGCCGGTGGCTACCGGCATCTCGGCGCGATATGAGGACGCTAATGCCTACTATCGCGCGAGGTTGGTTGAACAGCCGATCCCTCCCTACCTCTCGTGCTTGCACCCCGACGTCTCCCATTGACGTGACAGACAGGTGGAGAAGTGCGCACGAAAGCATGGTGGAGACGGTGTCGCCCCAGACCCGGCGGCCGTAGGGAGTAGAAGCCGCCGTCGTTGTCGCCACTGCGACGGCGCTGCTGGGCAGCCTTGTCGTGGCAGGGCTGACGGTTCGCACGAATCGATTGCTGGTATCCGCCCGGGGGACACCGTTCTGTCGACCGACCCTGAGTCGGGGCGGTCCAGTGCGGAGAAGGTCATCAACACCTATCGGCACGATGCTCGGGACCTTCTCGAAGTGACCCTCGACGGTGCCGCACGTCTCACGACCACGCCGGGCCACTGGCTGTACGCGGACGGCCGTGGCTGGACCGTCGCTTCGGACCTTCGCATCGGTGATCGGTTGCGTGGCAGGGGCGAGGGTTGGAGTCTGGTGACCGCCCTGACGACGAGACGAGCCGAGAGCCCGACGACCGTTTACGACCTCAGCGTCGAAAGGATCCATACGTTCCACGTCCGCACTGTCGGGGACCGTGCTGGAGACTACCTGGTCCACAACTGCTTCGACCTGCTGGGGGACGAGGGTCTGGAGGGCGCGCACACCCTGAGGGACCATGTCAATCCCACACCGGATGAGGCGCGGGCATTCGCGCAGGAGAAGGGAATCAATACGGTCTGGGTGGACAAGGAGACCGCGTCACAGGTGGTCGACTACGGGCTTGCCGACTTCTTCTCCGGGGCCAACGCGGCCGCCAACAGGAGAAGGCTCAATCGATGGCTGACCAATGGTGTTATCGGGGACAAATTTCCGGCGATCAAGGGTACCTTTGGAGCGCGCAACTCGCTGGGGCGTGCCTACAAGAAACGGCCTGATGGATCGATCGAGGAGTACGCTACGGCGAATCAGTACAGCATTGTACTGAAGAAGGCGCCCGGGCATAAGTTGGGGTTTGTTGTCTTCACCGCCTTTCCGGAGGGCAGGCTATGAGCGATCGAAGTCGTGAGTTCGACTTCGGAATCAGCGGCCTGTCCACGTGGTTCGACTCCACCTGGACGGTGGAGTACGTCTCTCCGACGGACGTCGTTCGCGCCGCAGTCGTCGGCCACGGAGGCAGGTCCGGGGCCCACATCGCTGATGACGCCGTGCGGCTGTGGGCATCCCCACTTTCCGCTGACGCGCTCGGCCAACTCTGGCAGGGAGCGACCGGTTGTGCGCATGTACTCGGGCGCTGGTCGATCGACGGACGTCGCTGGATGCGGCAGATCGTGGACGTCTGCGTTGGGTGTGGGACGGCCGATGCCAAGATTCTGAGCGCGGAAAGGTTCCCCTCGCCGCCAGGCGAACTGCTGCCCCAGGTGCTGGCCGAACTGCGTGACGCTCAGGACCGTCTCTGGCAGGGCGTCACGGAGAGAGGCGATGAGGGCTGGCTGCCTGACCTGGTCGGGGCACTGGAGCAGTGCATCGTCGATGTGAGCCCGGACGTGGGCTTCCGTCTGTTCCTCCGCGCCTTGAACGAGTACTGGGTACCCGCGACCACCGAGTCCTACGATCGCTGGGTCGAGTTGGGCGAGCGCTTCGGTTACGGGGAGTTCGTGGTGCACGTCGTAGAGCACCTCACGCGCCTGCCCGAGCGCTGATCCGCGCGCGGCGCCCGGATAGCCGGCCGCCGCGAGCGCAGACACCGGTGCCCCGGTCCCGTACACGTGGTGTACGGGACCGGGGCACCGTCGTATCGCCGGCAAGGCGCAAGGCCTCCGGCGCCTACCCGCCCGCCAGGTCAGGCTCCGTGCGCGGTCAGGACGTAGCCCTCGGGGCCCTCGAAGGAGAAGAAGGGGCCGAACGGGCCGTCGTTGACGGGGGTGAGGATTTTGATCCCGGCCGCGGTGAGCTGGTCGTGCAGGGCGGCGGCGTCGGGGGTGGAGAACCAGAGGGCGACGCCGAGGCCGGGGCGGCCCGCGTCCAGGTCGGTTCCGGGCAGCGGCTCGCGTACCGCGAAGGGGCAGGGCTTGGTGTCGAAGACGACCGCGCCGGGCGGGGAGGCCGGGGTGCGCCGGAGGCCGAGGTGCTTCTCGCAGAACTCGGCGGCGGCCTCAAGGTCGCGGACCTGCAAGGCGATGAAGTCGGGGCCGTCGATAGCGATGGACATGAAAGGTCCCTCCTCGGATATGCGGGGCAGGCATGTCAGGGTTTTGACATCTCCGACGGTACGGCCAGTCGTTCGGGGTGTCAAAATATGGACATGCGAGATGCTCCGCACGTCGAACCGCCCCACCCGGCCGCCGATGTCCTCGAACACGTGGGCTACCGGCTCAAGCAGGCGCATGCCGCGCTGCGCGGCGCCATGGACACCGCGCTGCGCGAGCACGGCCTGACCGTGCCCCAGTACTCCTGTCTGGAGGTGCTGGCCGCCCGACCGGGTCTGTCCAACTCGGAGCTGGCCCGGGCCACCTTCGTCACCCGGCAGTCCATGAACGTCGTCCTGCGCGGGTTGCAGGGCGAAGGGCTGCTTACCCGGCCGGACGCGGCCACCACCGGTCGCTCGCGGCCCACCACCCTCACCGAGGAGGGGGTGCGGCGGCTGCGGGCTGCGCAGGCCGATGTGTACGCGATCGAGAGCCGGATGGTCGCCGCGCTCCCGCCGGGCCGGCTGGACGCGCTGCTGGAGGACTTCGGCCGGATCACCCGGGCCCTTCAGGCCGACTAGCCATCGGCCGGGCCGCCGCCGTCGGCGTCAGCCCAGCGACTCCCGGGCGGTGCGCCGGATCCGCTTGGTGCGGCCCGAGTCGGCGAGGGCGTTCAGCACCCCGGGGTGCCGTACCTCGATGGCGGCGCGCAGCTGGAGCCAGTCGCTCCAGTCGGTCACCTCGGGCACCAGCGCCGGAGCCTCGGCGCGGAGGTCGTCCAGAATGGCCAGTTCACGGGCCCGGCGCTCGCTGAAGGCGCGTACCGCGGGCGGCAGCGCGGCCACCCAGGTGTCCCGTTCGGGGCGCGGAAGTAGCTCCAGCACCTCGCCGACGACCCCCGAGGCGAGGGCGCCGTCCGGTTCCGCCCGGACGGCGGCCGGCAGGAGGGGCCGGGCCGTCTCCGAGCGGAGCGCGGCGCGGTACACCTCCCAGGGGGCATGGCTGTCGTCCGGACCGGGCGGGAGGGGCGTGCCGAGCTCCCGGGCCAGGTCCTGGAGGGCCTGCCGCAGGCCCGGGACGCACGGGAGACCAGGCGTGTCGGCATCCGCCATCGGCCTTCTGCCTCCCCGCGGCGATGTGAACGTGTTCGCCCCTGATCGTACGGCCGGTGTTTCCGGCAGGGGCAGGCCGGCCGCCGTCTCCGGACACACCGGTGCCCCGGTCCCGTACGCGAGGTCGTACCGGACCGGGGCACCACCCCATCACTGCAAGAGGTCAGGCCTGCTTCTCGCCGCCCAGGTGGTGCACCCGCACCATGTTGGTGGTGCCGGGGACGCCGGGGGGCGAGCCGGCGGTGATGACCATGGTGTCGCCCTGGTTGTAGCGCTGGAGCTTGAGCAGCTCGGCGTCGACCAGGTCGACCATGGCGTCGGTGTTGTCGACGTGGGGGACGACGAAGGACTCCACGCCCCAGCTCAGGGCGAGCTGGTTGCGGGTGGCCTCCTCGGTGGTGAAGGCCAGGATCGGCTGGCCCGCGCGGTAGCGGGAGAGGCGGCGGGCGGTGTCGCCGGACTTGGTGAAGGCGATCAGTGCCTTGCCGTCCAGGAAGTCGGCGATCTCGGCGGCGGCGCGGGCGACCGAGCCGCCCTGGGTGCGCGGCTTCTTGCCGGGGACCAGGGGCTGGAGGCCCTTGGAGAGCAGCTCCTCCTCGGCCGCGGAGACGATCTTGGACATCGTCTTGACGGTCTCGATCGGATAGGCGCCCACCGAGGACTCGGCGGAGAGCATCACCGCGTCGGCGCCGTCCAGGATGGCGTTGGCGACGTCGGAGGCCTCGGCGCGGGTCGGCCGGGAGTTGGTGATCATCGACTCCATCATCTGGGTCGCCACGATCACCGGCTTGGCGTTGCGGCGGCACAGCTCGATCAGCCGCTTCTGCACCATCGGGACCTTCTCCAGCGGGTACTCCACCGCCAGGTCGCCGCGGGCCACCATCACCCCGTCGAAGGCCATGACCACATCCGCCATGTTCTCGACGGCCTGCGGCTTCTCCACCTTGGCGATGACCGGGACCCGGCGGCCCTCCTCGTCCATCACCTTGTGCACGTCCTTGACGTCACCGGCGTCCCGGACGAAGGAGAGGGCGACCAGGTCGCAGCCCATCCGCAGGGCGAACCGCAGGTCCTCCACGTCCTTCTCGGACAGCGCCGGGACGTTCACCGCCGCGCCGGGCAGGTTGATGCCCTTGTGGTCGGAGACGACGCCGCCCTCCACGACGATCGTCTTCACCCGCGGGCCCTCGACCTCGACCACCCGCAGCTCGACGTTGCCGTCGTTGATCAGCACCTGGTCGCCCTTGGAGACGTCCCCCGGCAGACCCTTGTACGTGGTGCCGCAGACCGACTTGTCGCCGGGGACGTCCTCGGTGGTGATGGTGAACTCGTCACCGCGCACCAGCTCGACCGGGCCCTCGGCGAAGGTCTCCAGGCGGATCTTCGGACCCTGGAGGTCGGCCAGCACGCCCACGGCGCGGCCGGTGTCCTCGGCGGCCTGCCGGACGCGGTGGTACCGCTCCTCGTGCTCAGCGTGGGATCCGTGGCTCATGTTGAAGCGGGCCACGTTCATACCGGCCTCGATGAGCGCTTTCAGCTGCTCGTACGAGTCGACGGCGGGGCCCAGTGTGCAGACGATTTTGGAACGGCGCATAAGGCGGATCCTATCGGTTTGTTTCAGCGCGGAATATTCCGTCTAGCGGAATGTACAAATGGGCGTGAGGTCGCTCACCCGTGCCCACGCGTGCTCTATTCCCTTTATCCGGTTCTGCTGATGCTGCTGTCCGCCGCCCGGGGAACTCACTCCCTGTGGTGCCGGGGAACTCACTCCCCGCCGGGCCGGGCGTCTGTGTCCCGCACCAGGGCGTAGCTCTGCCGGGCGATCTCCAGCTCCTCGTCGGTCGGCACCACGGCCACCGCGACCCGCGCGTACTCCGGGGAGATCAGCCGCGGCTCGCCCGAGCGCACCGCGTTCAGCCCCGCGTCCACCGCCAGCCCCAGCTCCGCCAGGCCCTCCACCGCGGCCGCCCGCACCTCGGCCGCGTTCTCCCCGACCCCGGCGGTGAACACCACCGCGTCCACCCGCCCCAGCACCGCGTAGTAGGCGCCGATGTACTTCTTCAGCCGGTGGATGTAGACGTCGAAAGCGAGCCGCGCCCGCTCGTCGCCCTCGTCGATCCGCCGCCGGATCTCCCGCATGTCGTTGTCGCCGCAGAGCCCCACCAGGCCGCTCTTCTTGTTCAGCAGGGCGTCGATCTCGTCGTTCGACATTCCTGCGTTGCGCTCCAGGTGGAAGACGACCGCCGGGTCCAGGTCACCGGAGCGGGTGCCCATCACCAGCCCCTCCAGCGGGGTCAGCCCCATCGAGGTGTCCACGCACCGGCCGCCCGCCACCGCCGACGCCGAGGCGCCGTTGCCCAGGTGCAGCACGATCACATTGACCTCGGCCGGGTCCCGGTTCAGCAGCTTCGCGGTACGGGCCGAGACATACGCGTGTGAGGTGCCGTGGAAGCCGTAGCGCCGGATCCGGTGCGCGTCCGCGGTCTCGGTGTCGATCGCGTACCGGGCCGCGTACTCCGGCATCGTGGTGTGGAAGGCGGTGTCGAAGACCGCCACCTGCGGCAGGTCCGGCCGCAGCGCCATCGCCGTACGGATGCCGGTGATGTTCGCCGGGTTGTGCAGCGGCGCCACCGGCACCAGCCGCTCGATCTCGGCCAGCACCTCGTCGGTGACCACGGTCGGCTCGGAGAACTTCAGCCCGCCGTGCACCACCCGGTGGCCGATCGCCGCCAGCTCGGGGGAGTCCAGGCCCACCCCGTCCGCCGACAGCTCCTCGGCGACCGCCTTCAGCGCCGCGTCGTGGTCGGCGACCTCCGCGGTGCGCTCCCGCCTCTCCCCGGCGTCCGGCCCCAGCGGGGTGTGCGCGATCCGGGAGGAGGCTTCGCCGATCCGCTCCACCAGTCCGGCCGCCAGCCGGGTGCCGTCGCCCATGTCGAGCAGCTGGTACTTCAGCGAGGAGGAGCCGGAGTTGAGGACGAGCACCCGGGTGGGGGAGGGGGAGTCAGTCACGGTGGGGTGGCCTTCTGGTACGGGGGTGGGAGTTCCGGGTTCGGCGGGCGCGTTCATGAGGCGCCCTGGGACTGGATCGCGGTGATGGCGACCGTGTTGACGATGTCGCTCACCAGCGCGCCCCGCGAGAGGTCGTTGACCGGCTTGCGCAGACCCTGGAGGACCGGGCCGACCGCCACCGCCCCGGCCGAACGCTGCACGGCCTTGTAGGTGTTGTTGCCGGTGTTGAGGTCCGGGAAGATCAGCACCGTGGCCCGGCCGGCCACCTCCGATTCCGGCAGCTTGGTCGCCGCCACCGAGGGCTCCACCGCCGCGTCGTACTGGATCGGGCCCTCGATCCGCAGCTCCGGGTGGGCGGCGCGCACCAGCTCGGTCGCCTCGCGCACCTTGTCCACGTCCGCGCCGGTGCCGGAGGTGCCGGTGGAGTACGAGAGCATCGCGATCCGCGGCTCCACCCCGAAGCGCGCCGCGGTCGCCGCCGACTGCACCGCGATGTCGGCCAGCTGCTCGGCGTTGGGGTCCGGGTTGACCGCGCAGTCGCCGTACACCAGCACCTCGTCGGCCAGGCACATGAAGAAGACCGAGGAGACAATCGAGGCCCCCGGCTTGGTCTTGATGATCTCGAAGGCGGGGCGGATGGTGGCCGCCGTGGAGTGCACCGAGCCCGACACCATCCCGTCGGCCAGCCCCTCCTGCACCATCAGGGTGCCGAAGTAGTTGACGTCCGAGACCACGTCGTATGCCAGCTCCACCGAGACCCCGCGGTGGGCGCGCAGCTCCGCGTACCGCTCGGCGAAGCGCTGGCGCAGCTCGGAGGTGGCCGGGTCGATGATCTGGGTGGGGCCCAGGTCGATACCGAGGTCCGCGGCCTTCTTGCGGACGGCCTCCACCGGGCCGAGCAGGGTCAGATCGCACACCGCCCGGCGCACCAGGACGTCGGCCGCGCGCAGCACCCGCTCCTCGGTGCCCTCGGGCAGCACCACCCGGCGTCGGTCCGCCCGGGCCTGCTCCAGCAGGGTGTGCTCGAACATCATCGGGGTCACCCGGCCGCTGCTGGCCACCGAGAACCGTTTCAGCAGCGCCCCGGTGTCCACGTGTCGTTCGAACAGCCCGAGCGCGGTCTCCGCCTTGCGCGGGGTGGCCGCGTTCAGCTTGCCCTCCAGCGAGAACAGCTCGGCGGCGGTCGGGAAGCTGGTGCCGCTCACCGACAGCACCGGGGTGCCCGGCGCCAGCCGCGCGGCCAACGTCAGCACCTCGGCGGGCGGCCGCTCGTCCAGGGTGAGCAGCACCCCCGCGATCGGCGGCGTACCGGCCGAGTGCGCGGCGAGCGCCCCCACCACCAGATCGGCCCGGTCGCCGGGGGTGACCACCAGGCAGCCGGGGGTCAGCGCGTTGAGGAAGTTCGGCAGCATCGCGCCGCCGAAGACGAAGTGCAGCGCGTCCCGGGCCAGCCCCGAGTCGTCGCCGAGCACGACCTCGGCGCCCAGATGGTGGGCGATCTGCGAGACGGTCGGCGCGGAGAGCGCGGGCTCGTCCGGCAGTACGTAGCTGGGCACCGGCAGCTGCGACTCCAGCCGCTCGGCGATCGCGGCCCGGTCGGTCGCGGCCACCCGGTTGGCGACCATGGCGATGACGTCGCAGCCCAGGCTCTCGTACGCCCGGAAGGCGTTGCGGGTCTCGGCCCGCACCGACTCCGCGCTCTGCCCCTTGCCGCCGACCACGGCTATCACGGTGGCGCCGAACTCGTTGGCCAGCCGGGCGTTGAGCGCCAGCTCCTCGGGCAGCTGGGTGGCGGCGAAGTCGGTGCCGAGGACCAGCACCACCTCGTACTCCCGCGCCACCCGGTGGAACCGCTCCACCAGCGTGGACACCAGCTCGTCGATGCCCTTCTCGGCCTGGAGCGCGGTGGCCTCGTGGTAGTCCATCCCGTAGACGGTGGCCGGGTCCTGGGACAGCCGGTAGCGCACCCGCAGCAGGTCGAACAGCCGGTCCGGCCCGTCGTGCACCAGCGGCCGGAACACCCCCACCCGGTCCACTTGGCGGGTCAGGAGCTCCATGACTCCCAGCTCCACGACCTGGCGGCCGTCCCCGCGGTCGATCCCGGTCACGTACACGCTGCGCGCCACGCAAGCTCTCCCGTCGCGTCTCTCGATGCGCTCCCCGAAGCGCTCCGGCGGACCCGGGTACCCGGGTACCCGGATACCGGGGGTCTCAGAAGGACGCCGTTCGGAGACTTCGGAGGGCAAATACCCCCTTGACAATACCCCTGACGCTGAGTAGGGCGCGCCCTGGCCAGGGCGGTCGCCGGGACCCCGCCGGGCGGCCGGACACGGGGGTCCGGGGGCACGGTGCGCCCGCCCGCCGTGGGACAATTCGGGAAGGCCCGTACGTTCCCCGAACCGAGCCCGTACGCGCCCCCGAGCCCTGTATTTCCCACTGGTTTCAGTGATTTCCACTGGTTCCCACTGATCCCCAGTGACCATCCCCACCGATCCCTACCGAGCGGGAGAGACGCACGATGCGCATCGGAGTCCTCACGGCAGGCGGCGACTGCCCCGGTCTGAACGCGGTGATCCGGTCGGTCGTGCATCGCGCCATGACCGGCCACGGCGACGAGGTCATCGGCTTCGAGGACGGTTTCAAGGGGCTGCTGGACGGCCACTACCGGCCGCTGGACCTCGACGCGGTCAGCGGCATCCTGGTGCGCGGCGGCACCATCCTCGGCTCCGCCCGGCTGGAGCGGACCCGGCTGCGGGAGGCCGCGGAGAACTGCGACGAGCTGCAGAGGCGGTACGGGATCGATGTGCTGATCCCGATCGGCGGCGAGGGCACGCTGACCGCCGCCCGGATGCTCTCGGAGGCCGGGATGCCGGTCGTCGGGGTGCCGAAGACCATCGACAACGACATCTCCGCCACCGATCGGACCTTCGGCTTCGACACGGCGGTGATGGTGGCCACCGAGGCCATAGACCGTCTCAAGACCACCGCCGAGTCCCACCAGCGGGTCATGGTCGTCGAGGTCATGGGGCGGCACGCCGGGTGGATCGCCCTGGAGTCCGGGATGGCGGGCGGAGCGCACGGCATCTGCCTGCCCGAGCGGCCCTTTCAGGTGGACGACCTGGTCAAAATGGTGGAGGAGCGCTTCTCCCGCGGCAAGAAGTTCGCGGTCATCTGCGTCGCCGAGGGCGCGCACCCGGCCAGCGGCTCGATGGAGTACGAGAAGGGCGCCATCGACCAGTTCGGCCACGAGCGCTTCCAGGGCATCGGCAACCGGCTGGCCAAGGAGCTGGAGCGGCGCCTCGGCAAGGAGGCCCGCCCGGTGATCCTCGGCCACGTCCAGCGCGGCGGCACCCCCACCGCGTACGACCGCGTCCTCGCCACCCGCTTCGGCTGGCACGCCGTGGAGGCGGCGCACCGGGGCGAGTTCGGCAAGATGACGGCACTGCGCGGCACGGACGTGGTCATGGCCCCGCTGGCGCACGCGGTGACCCGGCTGAAGACGGTGCCGGAGGACCGGATGTACGAGGCCGAGTCGGTTTTCTGAGGGGTCGCGCGGGCACGGCGGGGGCGGGGTTCGCGCGGGCACGGCGGGGGCGAGGTCACGCGCATCGCGGGGCCTTTCGCGGTGGACCGCGGGTCCGCCGGGGCGGGACCGGCCGGGCCCGGCTTCCGGCCCGTGGCTGGTCGAGGTGGGCTGTGCGCGTCCGCGTGCTTGCGGGCTGCGGGGCTTGCGGGGCCTTTCACGCCGGCCGTGCTCGCGGCCGTACGGCACGTGGGCTGCCCACGCGCCGTAGGCCAGGGGCCCCGCTCCGGGTGTCCGCAAGGCGGTGACCGGCCCGTTCCCGGTGGCCGAATCGGCGTGTTCCCCTCTTGAGCGCGGCCTGTCCCGGTCGCAGGCTGTGCCGGACGGGGCGGAGGCTGAGGGGGCGGACGGATGGCCGGTGGACGAGCGGACGGGTGCGGCCCCGGGCACGGCCCCGAGGCCGAGGAGCCCGGTCGAGGCCACCCCTCCGCCGCGGCCTTCGGCGACCAGGAGGAGCCCCTTCCGGAGGATCGACCGGGGCCGGTCACCTGGGACCTCTCCGACATCGCACCCCAGCCGCCGGACGACGACGAGGACCGGGTGCCCGGGATCCCCCCGGAGCCCGGGCGGTGGGACACCGTGCTGATACCGGTGCTGGCCGTGGTCGCGCTGCTGATAGCCGTCACCACCGTGGTGCTGTACGTCCTGGGGGACGCGGCCGGGCACCCGGTGCCCCCGGAGAGCCCGGTGCCGTCCACGCCCCTCCCCAGGTCACATCCGGGCGTGCTCCCAGAAGTGGTCCACCACCCGGGCCAGATACTCGCGGCCGGCCTCGCCGCCGCTGCCACCGGTCACGTCCGAACCCCAGCTGTTGGTCGACACCATGCGCGCCTGGTAGTCGGCGTGCAGCCGCTGGAGCACCTCCTCCAGCCGGTGGCGGGGGATCGGCAGCAGCTTCGCGATCGGCTTCACATAGGCCTGCCAGCGGGTGGTCGCCGCACTGCGCAGCAGGTCGGACAGCTCCTCGGAGCGGCCGGTGGCCTCCAGCAGCTCGCGCGGTCCGAGCGAGAGCGCCTCGGCGAGCGCGGCGGTCTGGCGTTCGGTGCCGCGCCAGCGGCCGGTCTCCTCCACCCGGAGGTACGCCTTGAGCTCCATGCCCAGCCGGCGCGCCAGGTCCGCGGGGGCGACCGCGCGGGCGATCCGGTGCTCCCGCAGGGTGGTCGCGGCGGCCAGCAGCTCACCCGGTGAACACCACAGCACCCCGGCGAGGGCGCTGAGTTCACGGGCGTCGGGCGAGGCGTGGCCGCGCTCCCAGGCGATCACGGTCTCGGGAGCGACACCGAGGCCGTACTGCGCGCGGAGCCCGTACGCCACATGAGCGGGAGCCATACCCAGCGCCTCGCGCAGCCGACGCGCGGCGAGGGCGTTGAACGGTGGTGAAGGTGGGGAGGGGTGCACGCGCACACGGTAGAAGCGCACCGTGACAGCTGGCTACGGTGTGTTCACCCAAGGCCAGAAGTCGTAGGAACGTCCAGAACGCCCCACCTGGAGCCTACCTGTCGGTAATTTACCGGCTCGTTCGAACCAGCGCGCACGCTGAAAGGAGGGCCCGTTGCGGCCGGTGTGGTCGCGGATGCGCGAAGCCCGCCATCCGAGAGGGATGCCGGGCTCCGTCCCGTCAGGCGGGGCCGGGATCGAAGATCTCGTGCCCACCGACCCGGCGCCAGATGACGTGCGGCTCACCCTCACGCAGTTCCTTACCGAACTGCCAGGTGGCCCGTCCGTCGGGCGCCCAGGTCATCTCCATGACGGGATGCTCGCCGGCGGGGAGTCTGACGCCCTGCACCGGCTTGACCCGGAGGCCAGGTCGAAACCGCCCAGTCGTCATATCCGGAACGAACTTGGTCCGGATGGTCTCCTTGAAGCGTTCCTTCTCCTGTGCGGACAGCCTCTTGAAGTCACGCTCGAACCGGGCGGTCGTTGCGAAGGTCGGCAACAGGGCCTCCAGGTGCTCGGGGTCAGCTCTCCTTGTCGAGGTGCGCGAACATGTCGTCCGCGTCCTCGTGGAGGGTGGTGCGCCCGGCTGCGATGTCCGCGGTCGCCTCGCGCTCGCCCTCCAGCCATGCCTCCGACCAGAACCACTTCTGGTCGGCGCGGATCTTGGTCAGGCCGTGGACCTCCACCACGCCGTCACGAACGGTGAACTCCAGCTCGTCGCCCGGGGAGACCCCCAGCGCCTCGCGTACGCCTGCGGGCAACGTCAACTGGCCCTTCTCGCGCACGTTGGCGTGGTAGGTGGTAGTAGTCATACGGTACCTCCTACGTCGAGACTTTCTCACTTTCCAACATTCAGCCTACCGCAGGGAAGGTTAAAGGGAGGGCTAAAGGGAGGGCTAAAGCGGAGGTACAAGGTGAGCGGGTGCGCGTCAGCGCCCCGCCGTCCCGCTGACCCAGCGGTACTGGAATTCCGGTCGACCCACCTGGCCGTACTGGGGGTTGCGGTCGGCGCGGCCGGTGTCGACCAGGTGCTCCAGATAGCGGCGGGCCGTGATGCGGGAGATGCCGACGGCGGTGCCGGCCTCGGCGGCGGTCATACCGGTGTCCGAGGCGCGCAGGGCGCCGGTCACCGCGGTGAGGGTCGGGGCGCTCAGGCCCTTGGGCAGGGCGGCCGGCTGCGGGGTGCGCAGGGCGGCGAGCGCCCGGTCCACCTCCTCCTGGCCGGAGGCCTCCCCGGCGGCCGCCCGGAACTCGGCGTACCGCACCAGCCGGTCCCGCAGGGTGGCGAAGGTGAAGGGTTTCAGCACGTACTGGACCACTCCGAGCGAGACGCCTTCCCGGACCACGGAGAGATCGCGGGCCGAGGTGACGGCGATGACATCGGCGTGGTGCCCGGCCGCCCGCAGCGAGCGGAGCAGGTGCAGCCCATGGCCGTCGGGCAGGTAGAGGTCCAGCAGGATCAGATCGACGGGGGTCCGCTCCAGCAGCCGGGCCGCGGCGGCCCGCGAGTGGGCGGTGCCGACGACCGAGAAGCCCGGCACCCGACCGGCGTACAGCGCGTGCGCGTCGGCGGCCACCGGGTCGTCCTCGACCACCAGCACCCGGATGGGCCCTGGCCCCTGGTTGCCGGTCATGGGCGGGCCTCCGGGGACGGGGCGTTCGGGGCGGAGGCCGCCTCGGGGGTGCGCAGCGGCAGCCGTACGGTGAACCGCGCGCCGGAGCCCGTACCCGTACGCGTACCGGAGTCGGAGCCCGGCCCCGTACCGGTGTCCGTGCCGAGGTCGATGGTGCCGCCGCCGCGGTGCACCGCCTGGCGGACCAGGGCGAGGCCGAGGCCGCGGCCGGCGCCCCGGGTGGACCAGCCGCGTTCGAAGACCGCGTCCCGGTCGCCGGGGCCGATGCCCGGGCCGGTGTCGGCGACGCTCAGCAGCAGCTCGTCCGCGTCGGCGCGGGCGGTCACCGTCACCCGGGAGCCCGCCTCGGAGCGCCCCGCCGCCTCCAGCGCGTTGTCGATCAGATTGCCCAGGATGGTCACCAGGTCCCGGGACGGCAGCGTCGGCGGCAGTACGCCGTCGTCGATGCGGCTGTCCTCGGTCAGTACGAACTCCACGCCCCGCTCGTTGGCCTCCGCCGCCTTGCCCAGCAGCAGCGCCGCGAGCACCGGCTCGCCGACCGCGTCCACCACCCGGTCGGTGAGCGCCTGGGCCAGCTCCAGCTCCGCCGTGGCGAACTCCACCGCCTCCGCCACCCGGCCCAACTCGATCAGCGAGACCACGGTGTGCAGCCGGTTCGCCGCCTCGTGCGCCTGCGAGCGCAGCGCCTGGGTGAAGCCGCGCTCCGAGTCCAGCTCCCCGGAGAGCGCCTGCAACTCGGTGTGGTCCCGCAGCGTCACCACCGTGCCGCGCCGCTCACCGCCGACCACCGGGCGGGTGGAGACCACCAGCAGCCGGTCGGCGGTCAGATGCAGCTCGTCCACCCGCGGCCCGCCGCTCAGCAGCGCCCCGGTGAGCGAGGCCGGCAGCCCCAGCTCGTCCACCCGGGCCCCCACCACCTCCCGCCCGGCCAGCCCCAGCAGCTCCCGTGCCCCGTCGTTGACCAGCGCGATCCGGCGCTGGCCGTCCAGCATCACCAGCCCCTCGCGCACCGCGTGCAGCGCGGCCTCGTGGTAGTCGTGCATCCGGCTCAGCTCGCCCGCGTTCATCCCATGGGTGTGCCGCCGCAGCCGGGCGTTGATGACATACGTGCCGAGGCCGCCGAGCGCGAGGGCGGCGCCCGCCATCCCGAGCAGCGCGGTCAGCTGGCCCCGGATCTGCGCGCTGATCCGCTCGATGGTGATGCCCGCACTGACCAGGCCCACCACCCCCTGGCCGTCGTACACCGGGACCACGGTCCGCACCGAGGGGCCGAGGGTGCCGGGGTAGGTCTCCGAGTACGTCCGCCCCTGCCGCGCCCGCTCGATATGACCGAGATACGGGCGACCGATCTGCGCGGGGTCCGGGTGCGTCCAGCGGATGCCGTCCGGCGACATGATCGTCACGAAGTCGACCCCCTCCTGCCCGGTCAGCGACACCGCGTACCGCTGGAGCGCGGCGGTCGGCTCGCCGGAGCGGATCGCCGCCACCACGGCCGGGGAGCGGGCCACGGCGGTCGCGGTGGCGGTCGCCTGGCGGCGCGCGGTCTCCTCGGCCTGCCCGCGATCGGTGAGGTACGCGAAGACCGCGCAGCCCGCGACGATCGCGGCCACCAGCACCACCTGCATGGCGAACAGCTGGCCGGCCAGGCTGCGCGGCGGCCGGCGGCCGGCGCCTCGGCGGCGGGGGCGAAGGGAGAGGTGCATAGCGCAAACGGGAGAGAGGGAGAGTACGGGCGGCGTGAACGAAACGTACGCAAGGGTGACCGGCGACACAAGGTGAGAGATGGTCTCCGGGATCGATCCACCGGGACGTGGAGCGACTCATCCGTAGGAGGACGCAGTGGCCGCACGACGAGACCGTACCCACTATCTCTATCTGGCCGTCATCGCGGCGGTCGTCCTCGGCATCGCCGTAGGCTTCCTCGCCCCCGGGGTGGCGGTGGAGCTCAAGCCGCTGGGCACCGGCTTTGTGAACCTGATCAAGATGATGATCTCGCCGATCATCTTCTGCACGATCGTGCTGGGCGTCGGCTCGGTCCGCAAGGCCGCCAAGGTCGGCGCGGTCGGCGGGCTGGCCCTCGGCTACTTCATGGTCATGTCCACGGTGGCGCTGGCCATCGGTCTGGTGGTGGGCAACCTGCTGGAGCCGGGCGCCAGCCTGAAGCTGACCGACGAGGCCGCGAAGGTCGGCGAGCAGCAGGCCGCCGGTGCCAGCGAGGGCACGGTCGACTTCCTGCTCGGGGTCATCCCCAAGACGATCGTCTCCGCGTTCACCGAGGGCGAGGTGCTCCAGACCCTGCTGGTCGCGCTGCTCGCGGGCTTCGCGCTCCAGGCGATGGGCCGCTCCGGCGAGCCGGTGCTGCGCGGCATCGGGCACATCCAGCGGCTGGTCTTCCGCATCCTGGCGATGATCATGTGGGCCGCGCCGGTGGGCGCGTTCGGCGCGATCGCGGCGGTGGTCGGGGAGACCGGGGTGGACGCCCTGAAGTCGTTGGCCATCATCATGATCGGCTTCTATGCCACCTGCGCGATCTTCATCTTCCTGGTGCTCGGCACCCTGCTGCGGCTGGTGGCGGGCATCAACATCGTCGCGCTGCTGAAGTACCTGGGGCGCGAGTTCCTGCTGATCCTCTCCACCTCCTCGTCCGAGTCGGCGCTGCCCCGGCTGATCGCCAAGATGGAGCACATGGGCGTCAGCAAGCCCGTGGTCGGCATCACCGTCCCGACCGGCTACTCCTTCAACCTGGACGGCACCGCGATCTATCTGACCATGGCCTCGCTCTTCGTGGCCGAGGCGATGGGCGACCCGCTCTCGGTCGGCGAGCAGATCTCGCTGCTGGTCTTCATGATCATCGCCTCCAAGGGTGCTGCGGGCGTCACCGGCGCCGGGCTCGCCACCCTGGCCGGCGGCCTCCAGTCGCACAAGCCGGGCCTGGTGGACGGGGTGGGTCTGATCGTGGGCATCGACCGCTTCATGAGCGAGGCCCGCGCGCTGACCAACTTCGCGGGCAACGCGGTCGCCACGGTGCTGGTCGGCACCTGGACCAAGGAGATCGACAAGGAGCGCGCCGCCGAGGTGCTGGCCGGCCGGGTGCCCTTCGACGAGCGCACTTTGGTGGACGACCACGGCGACACGCCCCGTGATGACGCGGACGCGGCCCCCGCCACCGACGACGAGGGCGGCGCCCCCGACCGCCGGGAGCCGGCCAAGGTCTGACACCGCCTCGCGGGGGTACGGCCCCGAGGGTTACGGCCGCCACGGCCACGGTCCTCCGGGCGGCCGACGCCCCTCCGGCCGACGCCCCTCCGGGTGACGGCCCCGCCCCCCATACGCGGCCGCGCGGGATCCCCCCTCCCGCGCGGCCGCTCACGCCTGTTCCGGCTCCGGAACCGACATCCGGGCGCACGCCTCAGGGCCGTCGCCGTCTCACTCCGCGAGCCCCGCCACCAGCTCGGTGGCCCGCTCCGGCGGAACACCCGCCGAGATCAGTACCGTCACCGCCGCCGATCGGCCGGCCTTGCCGGGCGGCAGGGTGCCCGCGTTGACCGCCTCCATCAGCCCGAACAGCACCTGCTCATGGACGTAGGCGAGCGCCGCCGCGGGCAGCGGGGAGCTGAACACCCCCTCGTCCAGTCCCCGTTGCAGCAGATCCGCGCAACTGCGCCGGACCGGGGCGAGCCGCTGCCTGATCCCCTCCATGGTGACGCTCCGCTGCGCGAGGGCGACCAGCAGCCGGTAGCGGTCGGCGACCCGCCAGGCGTTCAGGGTGGCCCGGGCGACCGCCTCCGCCGGGTCGTCCACCCCGTCCCGCCCGGCCGCGTGTGCCTGGGCGACCGACTCCACCGCGCTGTCCACCAGGGCGGCGATCAGCGCCTCGCGGCTGGGGAAGTGCCCGTAGACGGTACGCCGGACCACCCCGGCGGCCCGGGCGATCTGGTCCATGGAGACGTCCGGGTCGCGCAGCAGCTCGGCGAGGGCGACCTGCTCGATACGGCGCCGATTGGCATCCGCCCTGCCGGAGGGCACGCCGGGGGAGGGGGGCGCCGGAGTCACATCCGAAGAAGTCACCCCCTCATTCTGCACCCCGTTTTGCACATCGCTGTGCAGTCACGTAACTTGCACAGTGCTGTGCATTTACACACCCATGTGCAAACAGCCGCATGGGAAGCGAAACGGAGGATGTCCAGGCCATGCGCCTCATCAGGAACCAGCCGGTGGAGTCCGATTCCCGGCCCTACCCCCAGCGCTGGTGGGCGCTGGGTGTGCTCTGCCTGAGCCTGCTGATCATCGTGATGGCGAACACCGCCCTCACCGTCGCCGCCCCCGACATGACCCGGGACCTCGGGCTGACCAGCTCCGATCTCCAGTGGGTCATCGACGGCTACACCGTCCCGTACGCGGCGCTGATGCTGCTGCTCGGCGCGATCGGCGACAAGTACAGCCGGCGCGGCGCGCTCGTCCTGGGCCTGGTCGTCTTCGGCGCCGCCTCGGTGGCGGGCTCGCTCACCGACTCCTCCTCCGGGGTGGTCGCCGCCCGGGCCGCGATGGGCGTCGGGGCCGCGATGATCATGCCGGCCACGCTCTCCCTGCTCGCCGCCACCTTCCCGCGCGCCGAACGCGCCCGGGCGATCGTGCTGTGGACCGCCACCGCGGGGCTGGCCATCGCCGCCGGGCCGCTGGTCGCCGGGGCTTTGCTGGAGAACCACGGCTGGGCCTCCACCTTCCTGATCAACGTGCCGGTGGCCGCGCTCGCCCTCGTCGGCGCCCTCACCCTCGTACCGCCGTCCAAGGCCGCCCGGCACGGCCGCATCGACTACGTCGGCGGGCTGCTCTCCGTGGTCTGGGCGGGTGCGCTGGTCTACGCGATCATCCAGGGACCGCACTTCGGCTGGGACGCCAAGGCCGTCACCTCGGCGGTCGTCGCGGGCGTCGCCCTGCTCGCCTTCACCCTGTGGGAGCTGCGCCACCCGCGCCCGCTGCTGGATGTGCGCCGGTTCGCGAACCGGGCCTTCGCCGGGTCCAACCTGGCCGTGGCGCTCTTCTTCCTCGCCGTCTTCGGCGCCTTCTACTACCTGACCCAGCACCTCCAGTTCGTCCTGGGCTACGACCCGCTGGACACCGGCATTCGCATGCTCCCGCTGGCCGGCGCCGTCTTCGTCGGCTCCGCGCTCACCGGCTACCTCACCCCCCGCCTCGGCATGAAGGTGACGGTCACCGCGGGCATGGCGCTGGGCACGCTGGCGCTGGCGCTGCTGACCCGGGTGGACGCGGGCAGCGGGTACGGGGACTTGGTCGCCCCGCTGATCATCCTCGGCGCCGCCATTGGACTGGCCCTCTCGCCCTGCACCGACGCCATCATGGGCGCCTTCCCCGAGTCCGAACTCGGCGTCGGCGGCGCGGTCAACGACACCTCCCTGGAGCTGGGCGGCTCGCTCGGCATCGCCGTACTCGGCTCCGTCCTCGCCTCCTCCTACTCCGACAAGCTGTCCGACGCCGCCGGTGGCAGCGGGCTGCCCGCCTCCGCCCTGGACACCGCCCAGGACTCGGTCGGCGCCGGCTATGCGGTCGCCCAGGGCGTCGGCGACAAGGCCCAGGCCCTGCTCCAGCAGGCCGCCGCCCACCCCGAGCAGGCCGCCCAGCTCAAGGCGCAGGCCGCGCAACTCTCCGACGGGGCGCGCCAGATGGCCGATGCCGTCACCGCCGCCTTCTCCGACGCGGTCGCCCACACCAGCCTGGTCGGCGCGATCGTCCTCGGCGCGGGCACCCTCCTGGTGGCGCTGCTGCTGCCCCGCCGCCCCCGCCCGGACGCCACCCCCGCGCCCGAGCAGAACACCGAGCACCCCCGCGAACCGGCTGGCGTCTGACCACGCCTCCGTACGCACCCCTCCGCGGGCCCCGGGAAAACGGTATGACGTCCCGGGGCCCGCGGTGCTGGGATGGCGCCATGGACAGCACGAAGACGGCCACCGTCGACCGGACCGGCTACCCGGACGCGGTCACCCCCTGGGAGGACCCCGACTGGCGGGCCGACGCCCTCGACTGGATCACCACCGGCCTCGCGGCCCACGGCCTGCGCACCCCCGGCCCGGACCGCATCCGGCTCCGCCCCTGGTCCGTCCTCCTCCGCCTGCCCGTGCGGGATGGCGAACCCCGCTGGTTCAAGGCCAATCCGCCCGGCAGCCGCTTCGAGGGCCCGCTGACCGCCGCCCTCGCCCGCCGGATCCCCGACCATGTCCTGACCCCGCTCGCCGTGGACGCCGAGCGCGGCTGGTCCCTGCTGCCGCCCGGCGGCGACCTGTTCCGGGACGTCCTGGCCCGCGGCCCTGTCCCCCTCGCCGCCTGGGAGGAGCTACTGCACCAGTACGCCGAGACCCAGCGCGCCCTCGTCCCGTACGCCGACTCCCTCCTCACCCTCGGCGTCCCCAGCGCCCGCACCCGCGAACTCCCCACCGTCTTCGACCGGCTGGTCGCCGCCAACCCGGCCCTCCTCCCCGAGGACCGCCGACGGCTACGCGCACTCCGCCCCCAACTCGTCGACTGGACCGAGGAGCTGGCCGCAGCGGGCGTACCCGACACCCTGGACCACACCGACCTCCACGACGGCCAGCTCTTCCACCGCGCCACCCCCGGGGCCCCGCCCCACTTCACCTTCTTCGACTGGGGCGACGCCGTCGTCTCCCACCCCTTCGGCTGCCTCCTGGTCCCGCTCCGCCGCGCCGCCCAACTCCACGGCCCCGCCGCCCTCCCCCGACTGCGCGACGCCTACCTCGAACCGTGGACCTCCCCTCACCTCCCCGCCCCCGACCTCCGCCGCGCCGCCACCCTCGCCTGGCGCCTGGCCCCCCTGCACCGCGCCCACTCCTTTGGCCGCCTCTTCCCCGCCGAGGCCGCTACCGGCGCCCCGGACGCTGCCCGCTGGCTGCTCCGCCTCGCCGACGAACCGGAGGTATAGCCGACAACGGCCCGCCTCCTCCGCACCAGCGGGAGAAGCGGGCCGTACGCGGATCTCTCAGCCCTCGCGGCTCAGACCCCCGGCACCAGCCCGGGCTGCCCGGCCCGGACCCCGCCGCAGAACGCCTCGTACTCCGAGTCCGTGAGCCAGATCCTGTCCTCCGGGCTGAAGGAGTCCCGCAGCACCCAGCCGCCCGCGACCTTGGTCACCTCCAGGCAGTCCTGACCTGTCCCGCCGGACAGCTCCGACTTGGTCCAGACGGCACCGGCCAGGCTCTGGGCCCTCAGCGCCTGCTTGGCTTCCCGCTTATCCACGCGACAGCTCTTTCCTTGCTCGTCTCGACAGTTCCAGCGAAGCCAGCGGTGGCAGGGCGAGCCCGCGCAGCGACTCGATATAGGCACGCAACTCCCGCACCTCCCGAGCCTGCTTGCGGAAGGTCATACCGGTCATCGCGTCAAAGGCGACGATCGGCTTCTCACCCGCACCGCTGAACTCCAGCAGCGTAAGCATGTAGGCCAACGTAGCGGTAGCGCTGAACGGGATGACCCGCAGTGCGATCCGGCCGCTCACCGCGTCCTCGGCCAGTGAGTCCAGCTGACCTGCCATGACCTCCCGACCGCCCACCTCCTGACGGAGCGCCGCCTCACCGACGATGACCTCCACCGTGGGCGGACTGCTCTTCTCGAAGATCCCGCGCCGCTGCTCACGGAGCTGGGCCGAGCGGTCCATCTGCATCGGCGACAGCACCGCTCGGTCGAGATTGAGCGTGACCGCCTCCGCATACGGCCGGGTCTGCACGATGCCGGGCAGTACGTTGCCCGCACACGCCGTGATCCGCGCGGCCGCGTCCTCGTACGCCACGAACTCCAGCAGCGACTCCGCGAACTCATCCTCGTACTCACGCCACCAGGCGCTCTCGATGGACTGGGCCTCGCGCAGCATGGTCTCCAGCCGGACCCTGGTCTCCAGGTCCATGTTCAGCACCGTGGCGATGGCCGTCCACTCCTCCTGATCGGGGAGTGTGGCTCCGCGCTCCATCCGGGAGTAGCGGTCGATGGTGGACCGGCCCAGTGCCGCTGCCACATCACTCTGCTTGACCCTGGCCCCGGTCTCCGTGCGCGCGGCGGCGCGGACGGCCTTCAAGGCGTCGGCGAACCGGCGCCGGGCGACGATGGCCGCGGTGTTGACCGCCATGAGCGGCCTCCCTCCCCGTTGTTGAGTAACCGGAAGCCTACTCCCCGCAACTGACAACCCGGGCGCCTGTGGAGAACCCCTTCGGGGGTAATTAGAGCGAACGGCTTGCGATCGCACTAGCCCTCGCACCACACTCACCATCACGCACCGATCGGTGTGCGGCACGCTGAGTGATCACGTGCGGGGCTCTGCCGCGCCCGCACATGGGAGGCGTCATGAAAGTCCACGAGCATGGAAACGGCGACGAGGGGTTGTTGGCCGAGGCGGCCTTCACCAGTGTCCCCAAGTCGGTGAGCGAGGCCCGGCGGTGGGTGCGCGGAACGTATGCCGCGCTGCTGGCCGAGCTGTTCCAGACCTGCGAGCTGCTGGTCAGCGAGGTGGCGACCAACGCCGTGACACACACCGACAGTGGGACCTTCCGGGTGCGGCTCTTCTCGCCCGGCCTCCGTATCGAGGTCTGGGACGAGTCGCCTTCGCTGCCGGAACGCAGGGCCGCCTCCCCGCTCGCGGAGGGCGGCCGGGGCCTGGCCCTGCTGGAACTGCTGGCGCCCGGCTACACGGTGGACGCCCTGGGGCCCCTCGGCAAGGTCGTCTGCTTCACGCCGCAGAGCCCCTCTCCCCTCGAAGCGACGGCGGCGGTGAGGAGGTGAACGAGGCTCCCCGGACTCCCTCCGTGGCCCGGCTGCTGCCGTGGGTGTCGCCCGCAGGCAAACCCGCCTACCTGGTGACCGATGACCGGGCCAGTCGGCTCTGGTGCCTGGCCGACGAGATGGAGGCCGCCCAACTGGACCGGAGCGCCGAGGTGATGGCCTGGTCCAAGGCGGTGCTGGAGGACCTGATGTCCCCGTACAGCCAGGTGCGTTACGCCGGAATCCGGCTGGGCGAATGCCTCGCGGACGTCCTGCGCATCGCCGAGTCGCGCGGCCTGCGGCTGGACATCACCGACGAACCGGAGGTGTAGCCGACAACGGCCCGCTTCCTCCCCCAAAGTTCGGTGAACCCTCCGATGCTCCGGCCGTCGCGGCGGTACCGTCCGCCGCATGAGCGATGAGCAGGAGGACCGGCCCGATCCGCGCCTTCAGTGGCCGCTGCCGCCGGCCTGGATGTTCGACTGCGAGGACTGCGTCCGGTTGTACGGGCGGATGAAGCGCATCACCGACATGATGTGGGAGATGCACTTCACCGGCGAGAAGGGCGTGGACTACGACCCGATGGACAGCCAGGTCGGTTCCATGATCGCCATGATCCGCCATATGGCCGTGGCACACGAGGAGTTGCTGCCCGGCTGGGAGCCGGACTGTGCCTCCTGCGCCGAACGCCGGCAGTCGATCGCCCGCGCGGTCGCCCGGAACGCGAGCCCGGACGCCGTGGTCGTGCTCCAGGAGCACCGGGCCGCCCACGCGGTCCTCCCCCCGTACAGCGCCAAGAACTTGTGACCGGTCCACTCGGCGGCGCCGACGTGGCATGACGAAGGGGAGCCCTGCCGCGGTGGCGGCGAGGGCTCCCCTTCGCGTAAGCTTCATGGTTCGTGTGCAGGTGCGTGCAGGCATGACAAAGCCGCACACGGAAGTTCAGTTCATGGACCATACCGCGCCGGGAGTGGGATTGTCAACGCAAGCGCAGGAGCCGGAGATGCGGCAGTCGGACATGCGGCAGTCGGGGATGCGGCAGTCGGAGACGGCCGGGACGGCGGCCAGGGCGGGAGAGGCCGAGCTGCGGGCGGAGCAGGCGTTCACCGACGGGCTGTACGCGCGGCTGGACCGGCTCCGCGAGCAGGCCGCCGCCGCGCTGAAGGCGGCCCTCAAGGCCGGTGGCAGCAGCTTCCAGGCGCGGCAGGAGCGGGACGTGCTGGTCGCCGAGCAGTCCGCGCTGCTCGCCGGATACGAGGCCGGTGAGCACGGGCTGTGCTTCGGGCGGCTGGAGTTCCGCGACGGGCGGGACCACCACATCGGGCGGGTCGGTATCCGGGAGGACGACGCCGAGCGCACCCCGCTGGTCATCGACTGGCGCGCCGAGGTGGCCCGGCCGTTCTACCTGGCCACCGGGTACCACCCGATGGGGCTGCGCCGCCGGCGCCACCTCACCACCCGGGGCCGCGAGGTCACCGCCCTCCACGACGAACTGCTCGACCTCGGCGACCCCACCCGCACCGGCCATGAGAACCCGGACGCCGACGCCGTACTGCTGGCCGCGCTCGGCGCCGCCCGGACCGGCCGGATGACCGACATCGTGCAGACCATCCAGGCCGAGCAGGACCGGATCATCCGCGCCCCGCACCAGGGGGTGCTGGTCGTGGAGGGCGGCCCCGGCACCGGCAAGACCGCCGTCGCGCTGCACCGCGCCGCCTATCTGCTCTACGCCCACCGGGAGCAGCTGGCCAAGCGCGCCGTGCTGATCGTCGGCCCCAACCCGGCGTTCCTCGGCTATATCGGCGAGGTGCTGCCCGCGCTCGGTGAGACCGGGGTGCTACTGGCCACCCTGGGCGAGCTGTTCCCGGGGGTGGCGGTCACCGCCGCCGACACCCCGGAGGCCGCCGAGATCAAGGGGCGGGCCGGGATGGCCGAGGTGCTGCGCCAGGTGCTGCGCGACCACCAGACGGTGCCCGCCACCAGCGATCCCCTGGAGATCGACCACGAGGACTACGGCACCCTGCTGCTCGACCGGAACATGGCCGAGGACGCGCGCTGGGACGCCCGGGCCACCGGGCTGCCGCACAACCTGGCCCGGCCCCGGTTCGCCACCCGGATCATCGACGCCCTCACCGCGCAGCTGACCGAGCGGCTGGGCGCCGACCCCTACGGTGGGCCCAACCTGCTGGACGCCTCCGACATCGCCCAGATCGGCAAGGAGGTCGCCGCCAGCCGGGAGGTGCACGCCGCCATCGAGGAGCTGTGGCCGAGCCTCACCGCGCAGGACCTGGTGGCTGCCTTCCTGGCCGAGCCCGAACGGTATCTGCCGGGCGGCGAGGCCGAGTTCGTACGCAGGGAGGCGGGGACCGGCCCGGCCGGGGGGCCGTGGACCGAGGCCGACGTCCCGCTCCTGGACGAGGCGGCTGAGCTCCTTGGCGAGGACGACTCGGCCGCCCGGGCCGCCGCCGAACGTGCCCGCACCGAGCGGATCGCCTACGCGCAGGGCGTGCTGGACGTCTCCTACGCCTCGCGGACCTACGAGTTCGAGGACGAGGAGTCCGAGGTGCTCTCCGCCCATGACGTCATCGACGCCGAGCGGTTCGCCGAGCGCCACGAGGAGGAGGACCACCGCAGCGCCGCCGAACGGGCCGCCGCCGACCGCACCTGGGCCTTCGGCCATGTCATCGTGGACGAGGCGCAGGAGCTGTCCGCGATGGCCTGGCGGCTGCTGATGCGGCGCATCCCCACCCGCTCGATGACCCTGGTCGGCGACCCGGCCCAGACCGGCGACGCGGCAGGCTGCGGGTCCTGGCAGGACATCCTGGAGCCCTACGTGGGCGACCGCTACGAACATGTGGTGCTCGGCGTCAACTACCGCACCCCCGCCGAGATCATGGCCGTCGCCGCGGAGCTGCGGCGCGCCCAGGACCCGGACTTCACCCCGCCCCGCTCGGTCCGCTCCACCGGGGTGCCGCCCTGGGAGACGGTCTCCGACGACCCGGTGGCCGACACCGCGGCCGCCGTACGCCGGGACCTGCCCGCCGAGGGCCGGCTCGCCGTGATCGCCCCGGCGGCCCGCGTCCCCGCCCTGACCGCCGCGCTCCCGGAAGCCGCCCACGGCGCCGCCCCCGACCTGACCCGGACGGTGGTGGTGCTGGAACCCCGCCAGGTCAAGGGGCTGGAGTTCGACACCGTACTGGTCTGCGACCCCGACGCCATCGCCACCGCCGGGCCGCACGGCGTCAACGACCTCTATGTGGCCCTGACCCGAGCCACCCAGCGCCTCGGCGTCATCCGCGCGGCCGCCGGCTGACGGGGCCGGATGTCGGCCACCGACCGATGCTCACCCCGCCCCACCCAGCGCCGCGCGCAGTCGGCGGGCCTGGCTGGCGTACTGCGAGGAGCCCCTGCGGTCCGCCGCCGCGTCCAGCCCCTCCGGGTACGGCCTCTCCTCGTACGGCCTCTCCGTGTACGGCCCGGTGGCACCGCACCGTTCGACGCAGTCGGCGGCCACGGCCAGTAGCTCGCCCGCACCGCGCGGGGCCGGACCGGTGCCCGCGTCCGCCAGCAGGGCGGGCAGCGCGGGGGCCAGCACCGCCCAGGTGGTGGCGTACGCGCCGGTTGCCGCCGCCGTACGGGCCGCGTCGGCCAGTCGGGTGGGCTTGACCGTGCCGAGGCCCAGCAGTTCGGCGAGGTCCCGGCCGATCCGGTCGGTGTCCAGGTCCCCCCGGGCGGCCAGCACCAGCAGCGCGTCCACCGCCGCCAGCCGGTCCTCGGTGTGCCGGGCGCCCAGGCCGGTGGCGACGGCCAGATGCAGCACCGGGCCGGCCTCGCCGCCGAGCTCGGCCAGTGAGGGCAGTACGGCGCAGCCGCCCGACTCGTCGGCGGTGGCGCAGGCCGTCACCTCGGGAAGGGCCCAGGCGGCCTGGGTCTCCCGGTCCTCCGGGAGCATCGCCCGGTGTATGCCGTCCAGTCGGCCCCAGTGCCAGCAGCGCTGGGTGGTGCCACTCCGGGGGCGGGCGAGCGCGTGGAACTCCCGGGGGAACTCATGCTGCGGGGCCAGCCATCCGCCGATCTCCACCACCAGCCGACGGACACCTTCGCGGGCGCGGTTCCATGGGCGGACGTCGTCCCCCGCCGGTTCCGCGATCCGGCGGGTCAGCCGGTCGGCCCGGTCGGCAGGGGAGGCCAGCCACTCCGCCAGCCGTCTCCCGGCCGGGCTGCCGAGGGCCGCCGCCGAGGGCGCGGTGGCCGGGTCGCGGCGGACCCGCAGCAGGGCCTGGGCGAGGTCGGCGGGGGCGGGCTCCAGGCCCTGGCGGCCGTAGGCGGCGAGCCGCTCGACCAGCTCCTTCGGGTCGATGGTCCCGGTCTGCCAGGTCGGCGTGGCCAGCAGGAAGGGCAGCGGGCGGGTCAGCACGCGGTGCGCCACCTCGTACACCCGGGCCCGCAGCACCTGCTCCCGCGCCTCGTGCGCACAGCCCCCGCGCCGGTGGCTGCGTGGCTGGGGCCGGTCCACCAGGTCCGTCGTCCGCAGTCGGCCGAGCACCGCCGCGGCCACCACCTCCAGCCAGTCCAGCCGCTCGATGTCCACCATGCCGTGTGTGCCGGTCTCCCAGCGCCAGCCGTCGGCGAGCACACCCTCCAGGCCCTCGGCGAGCGCCTGGCGGTCGCGGTGGGCGTGCCGGACCAGTCCGGCGAGGGCGGTCTCGAACTCGGCGGCGTCCGGCTGCCCGGCCCGTACCAGCGCCACCACCAGCTCCACCGTCTCGGCGACCGTGTCCGGCGCGGGCGGCAGTCGGCGGGCCACCGGGGCGGGTGGCAGGACCTCCTCGTAGGGGACCTCATCGGCGGCACCTCCCTCCGGCCCGGTGCCGAAGAGCGCGGCGGCGGCCGGCTGGTGGGTCGGGCTCAGCAGCTCCGCCTGCCCGGCCAGCTCCTCCCGCAGAGCGATGTCCTCGGGGCGGAGGTACCGGGTGGCCAGGGCCAGCGCGCGCTCCTGGAGGGCGGTGTCCTGGTGGCCGAAGGCGGCGGCGGTGGCGGGAAGCAGCACCTGCCGGGCCTCCGGGTCGCGGCGCAGCGCCTTGCCCAGGAGCACCAGTTGGGCGCGGACCAGCTTCTTCTCCGGGCGGAACAGCACCGCCTCCGCCAGCTCCGCCAGCCGTTCGGCGGGCAGTTTCCCGGACTGCCACAGCCGCCCGAGCACCTGCTGGGCGTCGGCCGCCAGCGGGGAGGGCCCGTCGGCGGCCAGGGCGATCCAGTCGGCGGTGTGCTCCCGCTCCTCCTCCGCGGTGAGGTCCAGCGTGCGCAGCAGGGCGGTGAAGACCCGCAGGTGCTGCGGGCGGCCGCCGCGCAGCAGCCGGGAGACGGCACCCTGGACCAGCATGGACCGGTCCAGGGTGCCGTCGGCGGCGAGCCGGGCCAGCACCGCCGGCCAGTGCTCGTGCCGCTCCGGGTCGCCGAAGCTGATCAGCACGTCGGCCGGTTCCACCGTCTCGAACAGCCGCGCCACCAGCTCCGGCGTGGCCGGGTCCGCGCGCAGCGCCTCACTGAGCCGCTTGATCCGGGGGCGGTGGCTGTCGGAACCGAGCATGACCATGTCCCGAGCCCAGCCGTGGACGAAGCCGTCGCTGCTGGTCGGCAGGGGGCAGCCGGCCAGCCGGACCAGGGCGCGGATCAGCGGGTAGTCCTCTTCGGCGGTGCTCGTCCTGGCCGCCAGTCGGTGGGCGACATCGCCCAGCCAGGCCGGGTCGCGGTCGGCGAGGACGGCGAGCAGCCGCTCGGTGGGCAGACCGTCCCAGTTCCGTAGCACCCGGGAGCCCAGCCAGGAGGCGGCGGTCGCGGCGCCGGTGTGGCACCCGGCACCGGCCAGCAGCAGCGCGACACGCATCCCGTCGCGCCGCTCCCAGTCGTTCCAGGACAGGTCGCGCAGCTCCTTGCGGAGAGCGGGCAGTTCACCGGCCAGCTCACGGCGCCCATCCGGGGAGAGACGGGCGACCAGGGAGTCGATGGAGGCATGGCGGCCGGCCCGGATGGCGTCGATGACATAGCCGATCGCCCCCGGTGAGGTGGTCGTCTCGGTGGTCTGGCTCATCGGGTGGCTCCGGAGGGGGAATGGGTGGTGCTGACGGGATCGGCGGCCCGGCGGGCGAGGCGGACGGCGAGGGCGTGCTTGCAGGGGCCGCGCCGGCCCCGGTAGTCGGCCCACCAGGGGCAGGTGCAGCTCAGCACCCCGCCCGCCGACTCGCGGACCTGGTAGCGCAGTTCACCGGAGCGCACCTGGGCGACACCGTCGGGGCCCAGCGCCACCGCACCCTCGGCGAGCAGGGCGCGGGCGTTCACCAGCCGGGGGTTGTGGCGCTCGGCCCGCCCGGAGTCGTAGGGCAGCTCGCGGTGGAAGTAGGCGGCGTCGGCGATGTCGTAGCCGACCCGGCCGGCCGTGCCGAGGCGGGTCAGCGCGGCGCGCACCCGGGCCGTGCTCAGCCCGGACTGCTCGGCCAGCTCGGCCGGGTCGATCCGGGGCTCCCAGGCCAGCAGCACCGAGATCAGCTCCGCGTCCCCGGCCGCCTCGTCGGTGGCCAGCGCCTCCAGCACCCCGCCTTCGCCGGAGAAGCCGCGCGCCGGGTCCGGCGACAGGGTCAGGGTGAGCCGCATCCCGGGCAGCGCCACCTCCCAGGCGCTGGAGACGCCCGCCCCGTCGGCCCCGCCGGTCGGCGGCCCGTACACCCGCAGCGCGGTGGCGTGCCGCAGCACCCGCTGGAGCGCCACCAGCCGCTCCGGGCCGGGCAGGCAGACCGCGCCGGGGGCGGGCCGGGTGGCGGGGCGCAGGGTGCGGCCGGCCGGGACGACCCACATCGGGCCCCGCCCCGTACCGGAACCGGAGCGCGGCAGCGAGCGCAGGAAGCGCACCGCCTCGGCGGCGCTCAGCTCGGCGCGCAGGTCGAAGCCGGCCGAGACCACCTGGGACTCGGCGAACCCGCGCAGCCAGCGGTCGGGCAGCGGCACCTTCTTCTCCACCACCGGGCCGTCCAGCGTGGTGACCGCCAGCTCGTCCGGGCCGACCCGCAGATGCATCGGCTCGTCCCCGGCCAGCCTGGACAGCGCCTCCCGCAGCGGGTTGTTGACGTCCACATTGGTCGTGCCATGGCCGGTGTCGGCGCCGTCCAGCCCCTCCCGCAGCACGTCCAGCCGGGCGTACACCCCGCAGCAGCCGGAGAAGGACTCGAAGCGCAGCCGGTCGCCGTTGCCGGTGACCACCGGGTCCAGCGAGGCCCGCAGGGTGCGCTGGTAGTAGCGGGCCGCGGCCACGTCGGCCACGGCAAGCAGCCCCTTGGCGGCCACCTGGGGCGAGGTCAGGAACCCGGTGAAGAAGCTGGGATGGGCCTCCGCGCCGACCGGTGTCAGCCCGCCCGCGGTCTCCAGGCCCAGGGCGGTACGGCCGGCCCCGGCGACCAGGGCGGAAGGGCGTGCGTAGGCGAATGCCTGTACGGATCGGCTCATGGGGAAAACGCTAGAGCCACCCACTGACAACAGTTCTGACCAGGGAAAAGGGGGGCGGTGACCGGTCTCGCCGGCCACCGCCCCCCTTCGCCGGGGCCGTCAGCTCACGCCGGCCGCAGCCACACCGTCGCCAGCGGCGGGAGCGTCAGCCGGATGCCGTCGCCCTCGGTCTTCACCGGCTCCGGGTTGCGCACCCCGCTGCCGCCGAACCGCTCCTCGTCGGTGTTGAGTACCTCCACCCACTGCGCGGCCGCGTCCTCCGGCACCCAGAGCCGGAACTCCTCGCGCACCACCGGGCAGAAGTTGCTGACCGCCAGCAGCGGGGCGCCCTGGGTGTCGTACCGCAGGAAGGCGAAGACGTTGTCCTCGGCGCCGTCGCCCAGCGACCACTGGAAGCCGCGCGGGTCGGTGTCCCGCTCCCAGAGCGGCGGGGTGGCCGCGTAGACGCGGTTCAGTTCGGCCACCAGGGCCTGCATCCCGCGGTGGTCGCCGGCCGAGTGGTAGTCGTCGGAGGTGAGGAACCACTCGGGGCCGTGCGCCTCGGACCATTCGGCGCCCTGGGCGAACTCCTGGCCCATGAACAGCAGTTGCTTGCCGGGGTGAGCCCACATATAGCCCAGGTAGGCGCGCTGGTTGGCGCGCCGCTGCCACCAGTCGCCCGGCATCTTGGTGACCAGCGAGCTCTTGCCGTGCACCACCTCGTCGTGCGAGATCGGCAGCACGTAGTTCTCGCTGTAGGCGTACACCATCGAGAAGGTCATCTCGTTGTGGTGGTGCTTGCGGTGCACCGGCTCCTTGGAGACGTAGACCAGGGAGTCGTGCATCCAGCCCATGTTCCACTTCAGGCCGAAGCCCAGGCCGCCGGAGTCGGTGGGACGGGTCACGCCCTCCCAGGCGGTGGACTCCTCGGCGATGGTGACCACACCGGGGCAGCGGCGGTAGACGGTGGCGTTCATCTCCTGGAGGAAGCCGACCGCGTCGTAGTTCTCCCGGCCGCCGTGCTCGTTGGGCAGCCACTCGCCGGCCTCGCGCGAGTAGTCCAGGTAGAGCATGGAGGCGACCGCGTCCACCCGCAGCCCGTCGATGTGGAACTCCTGGCACCAGTAGACCGCGTTGGCGACCAGGAAGTTGCGCACCTCGGTACGGCCGTAGTCGAACTCCAGCGTCCCCCAGTCGGGGTGCTCGGCTCGGCGCGGGTCGGGGTGCTCGTAGAGCGGGGTGCCGTCGAACCGTGCCAGCGCCCAGTCGTCCTTGGGGAAGTGCGCGGGCACCCAGTCCACGATCACCCCGATGCCCGCCCGGTGCAGGGCGTCCACCAGGAAGCGGAAGTCGTCCGGGGAGCCCAGCCGGGCCGTGGGCGCGTAGTAGGAGGTGACCTGGTAGCCCCAGGACGGGGTGAAGGGGTGCTCGGAGACCGGCATCAGCTCGACATGGGTGAAGCCCAGCCGCTTGACGTACGCGGGCAGCTCCTCGGCCAGCTCGCGGTAGGTCAACCCGGGTCGCCAGGACGGCAGATGGAGCTCGTAGACCGAGAACGGGGCCTGGTGGACGGGGCGGTCGCCGCGGTGCGCCATCCACTCCTCGTCCTGCCAGCTGTAGTGCGAGGCGGTGACGATGGAGGCGGTCTCCGGGGGGCACTGGGTGCGCCGGGCCATCGGGTCGGCGCGCAGCGAGCGGCCGCCATCCGGGCCGACCACCTCGAACTTGTACAGCTCGCCCTCGCCCAGGCCGGGCACGAACAGCTCCCACACCCCGGTGGAGCCCAGCGAGCGCAGCGGCAGCCCGCTCGCCCCGTCCCAGTAGTTGAAGGCGCCGACCAGGCGCACGCCCCGCGCGTTGGGCGCCCAGACGGTGAACCGGGTGCCGGCCACGCCCTGGTGGACCATCGGCTCGGCGCCCAGCGCCTTCCACAGCTCCTCGTGCCGGCCCTCCCCGATCAGATGAAGGTCCAGCTCGCCGAGGGCCGGCAGGAAGCGGTACGGGTCGTCGGCCTCGACCGTCTGCCCGTCCGGGTACGCGATGTGCAGCCGATATTCGGGTACGGAGGTGAGGTCCGGCAGCACCGCCGAGAACAGGCCGTCGCCCTCGTCGTGCAGCTCGGTGCGGCGGCCGTCCGCCACCACGGCCACGCCCACCGCGTGCGGGCGCAGCACCCGCACCGCGAGCCCGCCGGACACCGGGTGGGCGCCGAGCACCCCGTGCGGGTCATGGTGCTCGCCGGCCAGCAGCCGCCCCCGGTCGGCGCCGTCGAGCCGGGGCGCCGGGGCGGTGGACTCGGCGCTGCTACGGGGCTGGGGCGGGGCCTGGGCGGGCGGCGCGGTCAGTGGCGCGGACTGGGGCAGCGGGGCCTTCGCGTCCGACGCCACCGGCCCCTTGGCGGGCGGCTGCTTGGCCGGCGCCGACCGGGGCGGCGCGGCCTCGGCGCCCTTGGCGGGCTGCTCGGCCGGGGGAGCGGGATTGCGGGTGGGGCGACGGGGGGTCACGGGGAAGTGCCTCCTTCAGGGGCGTCTTCTCATTCGTGGATGCTCGGTTCGCAGGGGTGCGGGTGCGGCCGGTCAGGGGTGGGCGGTCTGCCCGGCCAGCCGGCGGATCGCCGCCATCGGCACCGGCAGCCAGTCGGGGCGGTGCCGTGCCTCGTACAGCACCTCGTACACCGCCTTGTCCGTCTCATAGGCCCGCAGCAGCGCCGGTGCGGACCTGGGATCGGAGCCGGAGGCCTCCGCGTAGCCGGAGCAGTAGGCGTCCCGGCACCGCTCGGCCCACTCGGGTTTCGCAGCGGAGTGCGAGGCGGCCGCATAGTCGAAGGAGCGCAGCATCCCGGCCACGTCCCGTACCGGCGGCTGCTCGCGGCGCCGTTCGGCGAGCGGCTTCGCGGGCTCCCCCTCGAAGTCGATCACCGACCACTGGCCGTCCGGGGAGCGCAGGGCCTGCCCCAGGTGGAGGTCGCCGTGGACGCGCTGGGCCCGGCAGGCGAGGTCGTCCTCGGTGCAGTCGCCGACCGCGTCGAAGGCGGCCCGCAGCCCGGGCACGTACGGCATCAGCGCGGGCACCGCCTGGGCCGCCGCGTCCAGCCGGCGGTTCATCCCCTCCACCAGGTGCTCGGTGGCCGGGCGGCCGAGGGCGACCGTGGGCAGCGCGGCGGCCAGCGCGGTGTGCACCTCGGCGGTGGCCCGGCCCAGCGCATGGGCCTCCTCGGTGAACTCCCGGCCCGAGGCGAGCGCGTCCAGCGCCAGCTTCCAGCCGTCCTGGGAGCCGCGCAGGAAGGGCTGGAGGACGCCCAGGGTGCTGGCCTCGCCGCCCCGGCCGCCGCCCCCCGTCTCGTACCAGGCGACCGGCGCCGGCACCCGTCCGCAGCCGGCCCGGGCCAGCGCCAGCGGCAGCTCCAGATCCGGGTTGGCGCCCGCCCAGACCCGGCGGAACACCTTCAGAATGTAGGTGTCGCCGTACACCAGCGAGGAGTTGGACTGCTCGGCGTCCAGCACCCGGGGGGCGAGTCCGTCGGGGATGGCGGCGGTGCGGGCGAACCGCAGCGGACCCAGCGGGCCGGGGGTGCGCAATCGTTCCATCAGCAGGGCCGCGAGGCGCGGATCGCTCAGCCCCTCGTACACCATCCGCCCGGCCAGCGGCCCGTCCGCGACCGGCCCGATCCGGGCGTGCGCGAGCGCCGGCGGCAGCTGGGTGCGTACGCCCAGCAGCAGCTGGTAGCAGTCGCCCTGGGCGCCGCCGGACGGCCCCGGCTGCTGTACCCGTACCAGCAGATGCACCAGGCCGGGTCCGGCGGTGTCGACCGGCAGCAGCTCGGTCGCCGACACCAGCTGGAAGCCGGTCACCGGCCGCCCCTTGCCGGCGAACCAGCGCTGGCGCGGCAGCCACTCATGGAGCAGCGGGACGAGGGAGGGGAGCAGGGCGACCGGGGCCCGGGCGGTGGATGCGGTCTCCGACATGGCAGCGCGTCCTTTCCCCGGGCACTACGAAATGCACAGAACGTGCCGAGTGTCCCGGAATGCGGCGATTGCTGTCCGGATGTGCGGGACGTGTCGGGCGGGGGACAGTCCAGATAGACCCGAATCGACGTATGCAGGAAAGCGAGCCGGGGGCCCTGCGTGCGTACGCCCCGCCCTCCTCCTACCCCCATCGGGTGGCGGTAGGCGCCGAGTTGACGGCCCGGTGCCACTCCCCTCCGGAAGGGGCACCGGGCTCGGCCGAACGGGCTACGCCGGCTTGCGCAGCGGGGTGACCGCCTCATCGGGGGAGCCGGGGGAGCCGGGGGAACCCGAGGGGCCTGGGGGCCGCTGGGTGGCCGCCGCCGGGGCCGCGCCCGGGGAGGCGGCGGCGCCCGGGGCCGCCCCGACCGGCGGGACACCCGGGGTCGGCGGCACCGGGCCCGGCGGCAGCGCCGCCCCGGCCCCGGTGACCTTCCGGCCGGTGGCGGTCTTCTTCACGGTGTCCTTGCGCAGCCGGAACCAGTAGAAGCCGTGGCCCGCCAGGGTGAGCAGATACGGCAGCTCGCCGATGGCCGGGAAGCGCACCCCGCCGATCAGCTCCACCGGGTGCATCCCGTTGAACTCGCTCAGGTCCAGCTCGGTGGGCTGGGGGAAGCGCGAGAAGTTGTGGACGCACATCACCAGGTCGTCGCCGTACTCCCGGAGGAAGGCGAGGACGGCCGGGTTGGACGACGGCAGCTCGTTGTACGAGCCGAGGCCGAAGGCCGGGTTCTGCTTGCGGATCTCGATCATCCGGCGCGTCCAGTGCAGCAGCGACGACGGGGAGGCCATGGAGGCCTCCACATTGGTCACCTGGTAGCCGAAGACCGGGTCCATGATCGTCGGCAGATAGAGCCGGCCCGGGTCGCAGGAGGAGAAGCCCGCGTTCCGGTCCGGGGTCCACTGCATCGGGGTGCGCACCGCGTCCCGGTCGCCGAGCCAGATGTTGTCACCCATCCCGATCTCGTCGCCGTAGTACAGGACGGGCGAGCCGGGCAGGGACAGCAGCAGCGCGGTGAAGAGCTCGATCTGGTTGCGGTCGTTGTCGAGGAGGGGCGCCAGGCGCCGCCGGATGCCGATGTTGGCGCGCATCCGCGGATCCTTGGCGTACTCCGCGTACATGTAGTCGCGCTCCTCGTCGGTGACCATCTCCAGGGTCAGCTCGTCGTGGTTGCGCAGGAAGATGCCCCACTGGCAGCCCGCCGGGATCGCCGGGGTCTTGGCCAGGATCTCGGAGACCGGGTAGCGGGACTCCCGGCGGACCGCCATGAAGATGCGCGGCATCACCGGGAAGTGGAACGCCATATGGCACTCGTCGCCGCCGGAGGCGAAGTCGCCGAAGTAGTCGACGACGTCCTCCGGCCACTGGTTGGCCTCGGCCAGCAGCACGGTGTCCGGGTAGGCCGCGTCGATCTCCTTGCGGACCTGCTTGAGGAAGGTGTGGGTGGCCGGGAGGTTCTCGCAGTTGGTGCCCTCCACCTGGTACAGGTACGGCACCGCGTCCAGCCGGAAGCCGTCGATGCCCAGGTCCAGCCAGAACCGCAGCGCGGACATGATCTCCGCCTGCACGGCCGGGTTCTCGTAGTTGAGGTCCGGCTGGTGGGAGAAGAACCGGTGCCAGTAGTACTGCTTGCGCACCGGGTCGAAGGTCCAGTTGGACGTCTCGGTGTCGACGAAGATGATCCGCGCGTCCTGGTACTGCTTGTCGTCGTCGGCCCAGACGTAGTAGTCGCCGTAGGGGCCCTCGGGGTTGTTGCGCGACTCCTGGAACCACGGGTGCTGGTCGCTGGTGTGGTTCATCACGAAGTCGATGATCACCCGCATGCCGCGTTGGTGGGCGGCGTCCACGAACTCCACGAAGTCGGCCAGGTCGCCGAACTCGGGAAGCACCGAGGTGTAGTCGGAGACGTCGTAACCGCCGTCTCGTAGCGGGGACTTGAAGAACGGCGGCAGCCAGAGGCAGTCGACCCCGAGCCATTGCAGATAGTCCAGTTTGGCGGTGATCCCCTTCAGGTCGCCGACGCCGTCGCCGTTGCTGTCCTGGAAGGAGCGGACCAGTACCTCGTAGAAGACGGCGCGCTTGAACCAGTCGGGATCCCGGTCCTTGGCGGGCGTGTCCTCGAAGGTGTCGTGGACGGGCTCGTTGACGATCATGATGTGGGTGACCCTCCGATCGGCGGGGACGGTCGCAGGACGAGCACGTGCGCGGGCGTGACGCCCGGCTCTAGGCGCACGTAGTTGGCCCTGCCCCAGTGATAGGTCTCGCCGGTGAGCTCGTCGCGCACCGGCACGGACTCGTGCCAGTCGAGGCCGAGCTCCGGCATGTCCAACGACACCGTCGCCTCCTGGGTATGGCGCGGGTCGAGGTTGACGACCGTCAGAACAATGTTCGAGCCCGAACGCTTGCTGAACGCGATGACGGCGTCGTTGTCGGCGTGGTGGAAGTGGACCGAACGCAGCTGCCGCAGCGCGGCGTTGCGCCGGCGGATCCGGTTGAGGTCGGTGACCAGCGGGGTGATGGTGCGCCCCTCGCGCTCGGCCGCCTCCCAGTCCCGCACCTTGATCTCGTACTTCTCCGAGTCGAGGTACTCCTCACCGCCCTGCTTCAGCGGCGTGTTCTCGCACAGCTCGTAGCCGGCGTACATGCCCCAGGTCGGGGACATCGTGGCGGCCAGCACCGCGCGCACCATGAAGGCGTTGCGCCCGCCGTGCTGGAGGTAGCCCGGGAGGATGTCGGGCGTGTTCACGAAGAAGTTGGGCCGCATATAGGCGGCCGTCTCCCGGGACAGCTCGGTCAGGTACTCGGTGAGCTCCTGCTTGCTGTTGCGCCAGGTGAAGTAGGTGTACGACTGCTGGAAGCCGACCGCCGCCAGGGTCCGCATCATCGCGGGCCGGGTGAACGCCTCGGCCAGGAAGATCACGTCCGGGTCGCTCTTGTTCACCGCCGCGATGACCTTCTCCCAGAAGACCACCGGCTTGGTGTGCGGGTTGTCCACCCGGAAGATCCGCACCCCGTGCGCCATCCAGTACCGCAGCACCCGCAGCGTCTCCCGGACGATGCCGCGCAGGTCCTGGTCGAAGGCGATGGGGTAGATGTCCTGGTACTTCTTCGGCGGGTTCTCCGCGTACGCGATGGAGCCGTCCGCCCGGTGGTGGAACCAGGCGGGCCGCTTGGCCACCCAGGGGTGGTCCGGGGAGCACTGGAGCGCGAAGTCCAGCGCCACCTCCAGGCGCAGCTCCCGGGCCCGGGCCACGAAGGCGTCAAAGTCCTCGATGGTGCCCAGCTCCGGGTGGACGGCGTCATGGCCGCCCTCCGCCGAGCCGATCGCCCACGGCACCCCCGGGTCGTCCGGGCCCGGGGTGAGGGTGTTGTTGCGGCCCTTGCGGTGGCTGCTGCCGATGGGGTGGATGGGCGGCAGATAGACCACGTCGAAGCCCATCGCGGCCACCGCGGGCAGCCGCTCGGCGGCGGTGCGGAAGTTGCCCGAAACCAGCCGCCCGTCCTGCTCGCGGGCCCCCTCGGAGCGCGGGAAGAACTCGTACCAGGAACCGAAAAGCGCCCGCTCCCGCTCCACCTGGAGCGGCAACGGGCGCGAAGAGGTGACCAGTTCGCGCAGCGGGTGGGCGGCGAGCGCCGCCACCGCCTCCGGCGCGTACGCGGCCGCCAGCCGCTCCCTCGGTGCCAGCCGGGCGTCCCGCAGGGCGTCCACCACGGCGAGCACGGCCTCCCGGCCCTCGCTCTTCGGTACGCCCTCGGCGGCCCGCTCGTGCAGCGCGGCGCCCTCGGTCAGCACCAGCTCGGTGTCGATCCCGGCCGGGACCTTGATGGCGGCGTGGTGGCGCCAGGTGGCGAGCGGATCGCTCCACGCCTCCACCGCGTAGGTCCACCGCCCCTCGCCGTCCGGGGTGACCTCGGCACCCCATCTGTCGGTGCCCGGCGCCAGCTCGCGCATCGGGGTGAACGGGCCCGGCCGCCCCGAGGGGTCGGTCAGGACGACATTGGCGGCCACCTCGTCGTGCCCTTCACGGAACACGGTGGCGGTGATCTGGAAGGTCTCGCCCGCCACCGCCTTGGCGGGCCTTCTCCCGCAGTCGACCAGCGGGGAGACGTCGAGGACGGGAATGCGACCGATCTGCGGGTTCACGGCATCACCTGGTGGTTGCTTGCGGGGTAGCGCTCTTTGTAGCCGCTCCGTTGACAAGGGGGACGTCGCCGGCAGGGGTGCCCCCGGCCGCGTTCACTCGGGTGGGCGGGTACCGGTTGAGCCTTCCCATACCTTCCGGATGTTCAACACGGTGATTTGTTAACTCTTTTGGCTGATACGGAGGGGCGATAACCAGCCCCGTTCGGGTGGAGTTCACCCACCGGTTCGCGCTCGGGTGTGTCCAGTGGCGTTCAGGTGAGCGGCGGGGCTACCGGAGATGCTCCCTGCCGGACGGCGTGCGCACGACCGACCCGGTGGCGGTCCACCCGACCGGCCCGTACGGAACCGGCCACCGTCCCCGCCCGGTGGCCGACACGCCGTCAGCCGCCGGATCCGCCGGTGGTCGCGCCCCTCGGCTGTACGTGTCCGCACCGCCGCGACCGCGGCCCGGCAGGGCGTCCACCTGCCGCCCCGTCATTCGGCGGGCGCGTGCCGCCCAGTGCGCCGTGGCCCCGGCGGACCACCGCCGACTACCGTGCGGGGGGTGAAGGCGGACGCACAGCGTGGTGCGTCCACCCGGATCCGTACCTGTCCTGCGAAGGTGGAACACGTGAAGGCAATCCGTCGATTCACCGTGCGCCCCGTCCTCCCCGAACCCCTCCGACCGCTCAGCGACCTCGCACGCAACCTGCGCTGGTCCTGGCACCCCGAGACCCGCGAGCTGTTCCGGTCCGTCGATCCGGACGGCTGGCGCGCCGCCGGCGGCGACCCGGTCCGGGTGCTCGGCTCCGTCCCGGCCGGGCGGCTCACCGAACTCGCCCGCGACGAGCAGTTCCTGGCCCGGCTCACCGCCGCCTCCGCCGACCTCGACGACTACCTGAGCGGCGACCGCTGGTACCAGCGGCAGTCCTCCGGCGGCGGCGAGGCGGCCGAGCTGCCCGCGGCCATCGCCTACTTCTCGCCCGAGTTCGGCGTCACCGCCGCACTGCCGCAGTACTCCGGCGGCCTCGGCATCCTCGCCGGCGACCACCTCAAGTCCGCCTCCGACCTCGGCGTCCCGCTGATCGGCGTCGGCCTGCTCTACCGCCACGGCTACTTCCGCCAGTCCCTCTCCCGGGACGGCTGGCAGCAGGAGCACTACCCGCTGCTCGACCCCAACGAGCTGCCCGTCACCCTGCTCCGGCAGCCCGACGATACCCCCGTCCGGGTCCACCTCGCGCTGCCCGGCGGACGCAGCCTGTACGCCCATATCTGGGTCGCCCGGGTCGGCCGGGTCCCGCTGCTGATGCTCGACTCCGACGTGGAGGAGAACGGCCCCAACGAGCGGGACGTCACCGACCGCCTCTACGGCGGCGGCAGCGAGCACCGGCTTCTGCAGGAGATGCTGCTGGGGATAGGAGGTGTCCGGGCCGTACGGGCGTACTGCGCCCTCACCGGTCACGCCGCCCCCGAGGTGTTCCACACCAACGAGGGCCACGCCGGCTTCCTCGGCCTCGAACGCATCCGCGAACTCCAGCAGGACGGAACCGAGTTCGACGCCGCGCTGGAGGCGGTGCGGGCCGGCACCGTCTTCACCACCCACACCCCGGTCCCGGCCGGAATCGACCGCTTCGACCGCCATCTGGTCGCCCGGCACTTCGGCGAGGGCGCCGAACTGCCCGCCGTCGACACCGACCGGATCCTCTCCCTCGGCCGCGAGACCTACCCCGGCGGCGACCCCAACGTCTTCAACATGGCCGTGATGGGCCTGCGGCTGGCCCAGCGCGCCAACGGCGTCTCCACCCTGCACGGCGCGGTCAGCCGGGAGATGTTCGCCGGCCTCTGGCCCGGATTCGACCCCGAGGAGGTGCCCATCACCTCCATCACCAACGGCGTGCACGCCCCCACCTGGGTGGCGCCCGAGGTGCGGGCGCTCGGCGCCCGGCAGATCGGCGCCGAACGCGCCGAGGAGGCCCTGAGCGTCGGCGGCTCGCTGCGCTGGGACTCGGTCACCGACATCCCCGGCGCCGACATCTGGGAGCTGCGCCGCGACCTGCGCGCGCAGCTGGTCGCCGAGGTCCGCACCCGGCTGCGCGCCTCCTGGCGCGAACGCGGCGCCGGCTCCGCCGAACTCGGCTGGATCGACGGGGTGCTCGACCCCGACGTGCTCACCATCGGCTTCGCCCGCCGCGTCCCCTCCTACAAGCGGCTCACCCTGATGCTGCGCGACCGCGAGCGCCTCACCCGGCTCCTCCTGGACCCCGACCGCCCGGTGCAGATCGTGGTCGCCGGCAAGGCCCACCCCGCCGACGACGGCGGCAAGCGGCTGGTCCGCGAGCTGGTCCGCTTCTCCGACGACCCGAGGGTGCGCCACCGGATCGTCTTCCTGCCCGACTACGGCATGGGCATGGCGCAGAAGCTCTACCCGGGCTGCGACGTCTGGCTGAACAACCCGCTGCGCCCGCTGGAGGCCTGCGGCACCTCCGGGATGAAGGCCGCGCTCAACGGCTGCCTCAACCTCTCGGTGCTGGACGGCTGGTGGGACGAGTGGTTCCAGCCCGACTTCGGCTGGGCCATCCCCACCGCCGACGGCCACGGGCTGGACGAGGACCGCCGGGACGACCTGGAGGCAGGCGCCCTCTACGAGCTGATCGAGCAGCGGGTGGCGCCCCGCTTCTACGACCGGGACGCCGACGGGCTGCCCGAGCGGTGGATCGAGATGGTCCGCCACACCCTCGCCGACCTGGGGCCGAAGGTGCTCGCGGGGCGGATGGTACGGGAGTACGTGGAGAAGCTGTACGCCCCGGCCGCGCACGCCCACCGTGCGCTGGACGTCCCCGGAGCCGCCGAACTGGCCGCCTGGAAGACCCGGGTGCGCACCGCCTGGCCGCAGGTCGCGGTGGACCATGTCGAGGTGGACGAGGCGTCCGGGGTGGCCGAGCTGGGCGCGGTGCTGAACCTCCGGGTCCGGGTCGCGCTCGGGGTGCTGACCCCCGAGGACGTGGAGGTGCAGGCGGTCGCCGGCCGGGTCGACACCAGCGACCGGCTGGCCGACGCCCAGAGCGTCCCGCTGAAGCCGGCCGGCGGCCCCGACCAGCAGGGCCGCTGGGTCTACGAGGGCCCGCTCACCCTGGACCGTACCGGCCCGTTCGGCTACACCGTCCGGATACTGCCCACCCACCGCCTGCTGCCCGCGGGCGCCGACCTCGGCCTGGTCGCCCTGCCGACCGAGGCGACCGGGGAGGGCGCGGGCGTGCTGATGCGCTGACGCGATCCGTCGTGGAAACGGGCGAGCCGCCCGGGGACCAGGTCCCCGGGCGGCTCGCTTGGCATCCGTTCCCGTACGGCTTACGGGAAAGTCAGCTTGAAGTTGTTGATGTAGCCGGTGTCCTGCGCGGCCTTGTCCTGGACGCGGAGCTTCCAGGAGCCGTTGGCGACCTCGCTGGAGGCGTTCACCGTGTAGGTGGCCTTCACGTTGTCCGCCGAGTCGGAGGAGCTGTACGGCTTCAGGTTGTAGACCGAGCCGTCCGGCGCCACCAGGTCCACGACCAGGTCACCGCGCCAGGTGTGGACGATGTCCACGTCCACCTTGAGGGCGGCGGGCGCGTTGCCCGCGATGCCGGTGACGTTGACCGCCGAGGTGACCGCCGCGCCGTTGTCCGGGATGGACACGTCCGCGGAGTTCTCGAAGACCTTGCCGCCCGGGTCGCCGCCGCCGGGGCGGCCGCCGACCGCGATGCCGGCCCAGGCGCTCTCCACGGCCTTCACCTCGGCGCTGCCCGCGCCGTACAGCTCGGTGGCGACCGCGACGGTGCCGGTACGGGCGCCCGCGTAGTTGGTGGTGGAGTTGAACTTGGTGGTCAGCGCCTTGTACCAGATCAGCGCCGCCTTGTCGCGGCCGATGCCGGTGACGGGCAGGCCGTCGGAGGTCGGCGAGTCGTAGTTGACGCCGTTGATGGTCTTGGCGCCGCTGCCCTCGGAGAGCAGGTAGAACCAGTGGTTCGCCGGGCCGGAGGAGTAGTGGACGTCGATGTTGCCGATGCCCGAGTACCAGGCGTCCTTGGACGAGCCGTCCTTGCTCGGCTTGTCCATGTAGCGCAGCGGGGTGCCGTTGCCGCGGATGTCGATCTTCTCGCCGACCAGGTAGTCGCCCTTGTCCTGGGCGTTGTTGGCGTTGAACTCGACCGCGGCGGCGAAGATGTCCGAGGTCGCCTCGTTGAGGCCGCCGGACTCGCCGCTGTAGACCAGCTTGGCGGTGACCGAGGTGACGCCGTGCGTCATCTCGTGCGCGGCCACGTCGATCGAGGTCAGCGGCTTGGTGTTGCCCGAGCCGTCGCCGTACGTCATGCAGAAGCAGCTGTCCTGCCAGAACGCGTTGACGTAGTTGTTGCCGTAGTGGACCCGGGAGTACGCGCCGACGCCGTCACCGCGGATGCCGGAGCGGCCGTGCACGTTCTTGTAGTAGTCCCAGGTGACGGCCGCACCGTAGTGGGCGTCCGCGCCGGCGGTCTCCGCGTTCTGCGGGGTGCCGTCGCCCCAGACGTCGTCCGGGCCGGAGAACAGCGTCCCGGTGCCGGAGGTGCCCCGGTTGAGGTTGTACGTCTTGTGGTTGCCGCGCCCGGTGTCGGTCAGGTTGAACGAGGAGCCGCTGCCGCTCGTCCCCAGGGTGACCTGGCCGCTGTACTGGGTGTTGCCGGTGCCCTCGTGCACGCCCTGCCACTCGAACAGCTTGGCGCCGGTGGCCGCGTCGGTGACCACGTGCAGCTCGTTCGGGGTGCCGTCGTGCTGGAGGCCACCGACCACGGTCTCGTACGCCAGCACCGGCTTGCCCTGGGCCAGCCAGACCACCTTGCGCGGGGCCTGGGTGGCCTCCTTGGCCTTGGAGCCCTCCGCCTTGGCGGCGCCCACGGCCTGCTTCTCGGCGGCCGCCGGGGCGATGTCCGCGGTGGTGTCGACGTTCTTCAGCTCGGCCCGGGACGCCTTGGAGACGCCCTCGGTGCGGCCGGCCTTGGTCTCGCTGACGACCAGGTCGCCACCGAGCACCGGGAGCCCGGCGTAGGTCCGCTCGTAGCGGGTGTGGGTGGTGCCGTCGCGGTCCTGGACCACGTCCCGGACCACCAGCTTCTCCTGGGCTCCGAGCTTCAGCTCCTTGGCCGTCTCCGCCTTGCCGGCGTCGGCGGCCTTGAGCAGCGCGGCGCGCTGGGCCGGCGAGAGGACGGCGGGCAGCGCGCCCGGGTCGGCGTTGCCGGCGACCTGTGCCTTCGGCGCGGCCTGGGGCGCCTCGGCGGTGGCGGATCCGGTCTGGACACCGACGGCGAGCATGGCCGCGGCGGCGATCAGAGCGCCCGTCGCGGTGGCGCGACGGCTTGGCGTGGGTCTCACGCGGACTCCTTCGTGCGAGGGGGGTTACCGAGCGCGGCTGGGGTGGCCGGCCCGGGCGGAGCGGACCCGTTCGACGACCCGTGGACGAACAGGCGAACGCGGGTCGAACGGGTGGTGCGTGGAACGGCGAAAGAGTGGCAGCCGTCGACCATCCCTGTCAGGAGCGCGTCAAGAACTTGGCCAAAAGTCGTCCGTTGCCCGCAGCCTCGTGTTCGTTAAGCGAACGTTTCAGCGGTGTGGCCGCCCGCCCGGCCCCGACACCACGTCACCCGTCACTCCAGGCCCCTCCGCCGCACCGACCGCCTTCCCCGCCCGCTACCACACCCCCTCGGAGGTGATCGTTCCGCACCCCCACAGCTGGCCGGATCCCGCACCCGGAAGTACACGTTCCGGGCGGCCTCCAATCGCCCAGGCCTCCCGGCGCGGCCGGGTGGTGGTCAGCGCACGGCTGCGGCGCCGCATCGGGCGGTGTGCTGGTCCAGGCCGCCGAGGATGAGTGCGAGGCCCGCCTCGAACGCCGCCTCGTGATCGAGCGCGGGAACGTCGTCCGGCAGGTGGTCGGCGTCCGGTGTGTCCGCGTCGGCCTGCTCCTCCAGCACGCAGCCGATGGTGAAGCGGCCGGCGGCCAGCATCGCCATCTGCGCCTGCTGCTCGGGCACGCCGGAGGAGACCAGGAAGGCCATCTTGCGGCGGATGCGGTCCAGGTCGCCGATCGGGGTGCTGCCGGCGTGCAGGCGGGCGCCGTCGCGGCGCAGCAGCAGGGTCTGGCGGAAGCTGCGGGAGTTGTCCAGGAACCAGGTGCGCCAGTCGTCCTCGGGTTGCGGCAACGGCGCGTGGGCGTGCGGGGCCATGGCCGCCTCAGCCATCGCGGCCAGCAGGTCCTTCTTGGTCCTGAAGTGGTAGTAGAGCGACGGCTGCTCCACCCCCAGGCGTCTGGCCAGCCGCCGAGTGCTGACGGACTCCAGGCCCACGTCGTCCAGCAGGTCCAGGGCCTCGGTGACGACGGTCTCGCGGTTCATCTTGGTCACATTGACAATCTATCGGTGATAGAAGATCGTGGAAAGGAATCAATCGCCGATAGATTTTGGGGTCGGAGATCATGGCGAACAAGATCGCGAAGCGGCCGCTGCGGATCCTGGTGGCCGGCGGTGGCGTCGCGGGGCAGGCGCTGGCCTTCTGGCTCACCCGCGGCGGTCACGCGGTGACGGTCGTCGAGCGGTTCCCGGTGCTGCGCGCCTCAGGGGCGCAGGTGGACCTGCGCGGGCAGGGCATCGACGCGGTGAAGCGGATGGGGCTGCTTCAGGAGGTGCGCGGTCACCTGGTGGACGAGGCCGGGGTGGCGTTCGTCGACTCCCGCGGGAGGCCGAAGGCGACGATCATGGCCAACACCTCCGGCAAGGGCCGTCAGACGCTGACCTCGGAGTACGAGATCATGCGCGGTGACCTGGTGCGCATCCTGCACGAGGCGACGAAGGGCGACGCCGAATACGTCTTCGGCAAGAGCGTCGATGGCTTCGACCAGCACTCCGACACGGTCACCGCGCACTTCTCGGACGGGACCTCGGGCGAGTGCGACCTGTTGATCGGCGCCGACGGGCAGGGCTCGCGCACCCGCCGGGCGCTGCTGCCCGAGGGCGTCGACCCGTTCTGGCGGGTGGGCATCCACATGGCGTACTGGTTCGTGCCGCGCATCGCCTCCGACACCGACATCCGCGACACCTGCATGGTCCCGGGTGGCCGGCAGATCATGCGGCGCAGCCACAATTCCACCGAGACGCAGGTGTACTTCGTCATGCGCGAGGAGTCGGCGGAAGCCTCCGCGATCCATCGCGCTCCGATCGAGCAGCAGCAGAAGTTCTGGGCCGAGCGGTTCCGGGACGCCGGCTGGCAGACCGAGCGGTTCGTCGAGGGCATGGAGGACAGCCCGTTCTTCTACTCCCAGGAGATCGCCCAGGTGCGCATCGACAGCTGGTCCACGGGCCGGGTGGTCCTGGCCGGGGACGCCGCGCACTGCGCCTCCCCCTACAGCGGCATGGGGATCTCCGGCGGCCTGGTGGGCGCCTACGTCCTGGCCGGGGAGATCAACCGCAGCCCGGGCGACCTGCCGGCCGCGCTGGCGAACTACGAGCGCGTTCTGCGCCCGTTCGTCGACGAGATCCAGGGCGGGGTGAACCCGCGCGTCCTGCGGATGGGCATGCCGATGAACAAGCACGCCATCGCCGCGTTCCAGGACGTCACCGCGCTGGCCTGCTTCCTGCGCATCCCCGACCTGTTCGCGCGCATGTCGAGGGAGGACCGCGGCGGCGACTGGCAGCTCCCCGCCTACACCGACGCCGCCTGAGCCCTCACGGCACCGCGTCAGCCCACCACGCTCTCCCGCCAGGCGCGGTGCAGCCCGGCGAAGCGGCCGTCGGCGGCGGCAATGAGGTCGGCGGGGGAGCCGTCCTCGACGATGCGGCCGTGCTCCATCACCAGCACCCGGTCGGCGATCTCCACGGTGGAGAGGCGGTGGGCGATCACCAGGGCGGTGCGGCCGTGCAGCACGGTGTTCATGGCCCGCTGCACCGCCCGCTCGCCGGGGATGTCCAGGGAGCTGGTCGCCTCGTCCAGGATCAGCACCCCGGGGTCGGCGAGCAGGGCCCGGGCGAAGGCGACCAGTTGGCGCTGGCCTGCGGAGATGCGGCCGCCCCGTTTGCGTACGTCGGTGTCGTAGCCGTCCGGGAGGGAGACGATGAAGTCGTGCGCGCCGATGGCCTTGGCGGCCCGTTCGATCTCCTCGCGGGTGGCGTCGGGCCGGCCGATGGCGATGTTCTCGGCGACCGTGCCGGAGAACAGGAACGCCTCCTGGGTCACCATCACCACCCCGCGCCGCAGTTCGGGCACCGACAGGTCCCGCAGGTCCACGCCGTCCAGCAGCACCCGCCCGCCGGACGGGTCGTAGAAGCGGGCCAGCAGCTTCGCCAGCGTGGACTTGCCGGCACCGGTGGAGCCGACCACGGCCACCGTCTGGCCGGCCGGGACGGTCAGACCGAAGCGGGGCAGCACCTCCCCGCCGGTGCGGTACGCGAAGCTGGCGGCCTCGAAGACGATCTCGCGGCCGGGGGCCTCGGCCGGGAGGGGCGGCAACTCGCGCGGCGAGGCAGGCTCCGGCACGGAGGGCGTCTGGGCCAGCAGGCCGGCGATCTTGGCCAGCGAGGCCGCCGCCGACTCCCAGGAGTTGAGGAACATCCCCAGCCGGTCGATCGGGTCGTACAGCCGGCGGATGTAGAGCACCGCCGCCGCCAGCACCCCGAGCGCCAGGGTGCCGTCCGCGACCCGCCAGGCGCCCCACAGCACCATCCCGGCCACCGCGGTGTTGGCGGTCAGCCGGGAACCGACCACATAGCGGGCCATCTCCAGGATGGCGTCCCCGTTGCGCCGCTCATGGCCCTGGTTCAGCCGTCCGAAGCGCTCCTGGTCGGCGCGCTCCCGGCGGAACGCCTTCACCGGCCGGATCCCGTTGACCGTCTCCGCCAGCCGCACGATGACCGAGGCGATCGCCGTCGAGCGGGCGCTGAACGCCACCTCGGCCCGCCGCCGGTACAGCTGCACCAGCAGATACAGCGGGATGAAGGAGGCCACCGCGACCGCGCCGATCCCCAGGTCCAGCCAGAGCAGCATGGCCGAGATATAGGCGAACGACAGGACCACGCCCAGGAGTTCCTGGAGTCCTTCGGCCAGCAGCTCGCGCAGCGACTCCACGTCCGCGGTCGAGCGGGAGATCAGCCGCCCGGAGGTGTAGCGCTCGTGGAAGTCCACGCTCAGCGCCTGGGCGTGCCGGAAGATCCGCCCGCGCAGGTCCAGCAGTACATCCTGGCTGACCCGGGCGGCGGCCCGGATGAAGGCGTAGTGGAACCCGGCGCCCGCCACCGCGCAGAGCGCGAAGCCGACCGCCACCAGCACCAGCGGCCCGCTGTCGTCGGCCCGCAGCGCCGGTACGGCCCGGTCGATGGCGTACGCCACCAGCAGTGGCCCCGCCTGCACCGCGCCCTGCTGAATCAGCAGGAGCAGCGCGGACAGCGCCACCCAGCGGCGGCGCGGGGCCAGCAGCGACCGCAGCAGCCGGCCGGTCGCCCCCTTGGCCACGGGCAGCTCGTCTCGGTCGAAGTCGTCACCGGGGGTCTGGGCCTGGGCGGGGTCGGCCGGCCGGACCACTTGCTCGTCCACCACCCCGGCGCCCGCACCCGTATCCGTACCCGGCCCCGGCCCCGTCGTCGTATCCGTCATCGCACGCCCTCCGTCCGCACCCCGCCGGCGGCCTCGGCCGCGTCCGCCGACTCCGCGCCCGACATCAGCCAGGCGTACTCCACGCTCTCCCGCAGCAGCTCCTGGTGGGTGCCGACCGCCGTGATCCGGCCGCCGGAGAGCAGCGCCACGCGGTCGGCCAGCAGCACGGTGGACGGGCGGTGCGCCACCACCAGCGCGGTGGTGTCCCGCAGCACCTCCCGCAGCGCGGCCTCCACCAGCGCCTCGGTGTGCACGTCCAGCGCCGACAGCGGATCGTCCAGCACCAGGAAGGACGGCTTGCCCACCACCGCCCGGGCCAGCGCGAGGCGCTGCCGCTGACCGCCCGACAGGCTCAGCCCCTGCTCACCGACCTCGGTCGCGGCACCCTGCGGCAGATCGTGGACGAAACCGGCCTGCGCCACCTCCAGCGCCCGCCGCAACTCCACCTCGCCCGCGTCCTCGCCCGCGCCCATCAGCACGTTCTCCGCGACGGTCGCCGAGAAGAGCGTGGGCTCCTCGAAGGCCACCGCCACCAGGGAGCGCAGCCGCTCCCGGTCCATCGCGGTGATGTCCTCGCCGTCCAGCAGCACCCGCCCGCCGGACACCTCGTGCAGCCGGGGCACCAGCGCGGTCAGCGTGGTCTTGCCCGAGCCGGTCGCCCCGACCAGCGCCATGGTCTCGCCCGGCCGGATGTGCAGATCGACTCCGGCCAGCACCGGTGGGGCGTCCGCCGGGGCGTCCGGATAGCGGAAGACGACGTTGTCGAACCGCAGCCCGCCGCCGTCCGTCCTTCCTCCCTCGGCCGCCCGGGCCTTGGCCGCCGCGTCCCCGGCGTCCTCCTCCGGCTCGTCCATCACCTCGAAGAAGCGGTCCGCCGCGGTCGCCGTGTCCTGACTGATCGCCAGCAGGAAGCCCATCGACTCCACCGGCCAGCGCAGTGCCAGGGCGAGGGACAGGAACGCCACCAGGGTGCCGGCCGACAGCCCGCCGTCGGCCACCCGCAGCGAGCCCAGCACCAGGGCCGCGCCGATCGCCAGCTCGGGGATCAAAGTGATGATCGTCCAGATCCAGGCCAGCAGCCTGGCCTTGCGCAGCTCCGTCCCCCGCAGCCGCCCGGCCAGCGCCCGGAACGTCTCGGCCTGGCTGCGGTGGCGGCCGAAGCCCTTGATCACCCGGATGCCGAGGACGCTCTCCTCCACCAGCGTGGTCAGATCGCCCACCTGGTCCTGCGCCCGGCGCGCCACCGTCGAGTACCGGGTCTCGAACATCGACGAGGCGATGACCAGCGGCACCGCCGGCAGCAGCACCACCACACCCAGCACCCAGTCCTGCGCCAGCAGCAGGACGCAACCGATCAGGATCGTCACCCCGTTGACGAACAGGAACGTCATGGGGAAGGCGAAGAACAGCCGGATCAGCGCGAGATCGGTGGTCGCCCGGGACAGCAACTGCCCCGACGCCCAGCGGTCGTGGAACGCGATCGGCAGCCGCTGCAACCGCGCGTACAGCGCACCCCGCATCGACGCCTCGACCGCCGCCAGCGGCCGGGCCACCAGCCATCGGCGCAACCCGAACAGCAGCGCCTCGGCGATGCCCAGCACCAGCACCGCCAGCGCGCCCAGCCAGACCCCGCCCGGATCCCCGTCCGCCACCGGCCCGTCCACCAGCCACTTGAGCACCAGCGGAATGACCAGGCTGAGCAGCGAGGCCGCCACCGCGACCACCGCCGCGATGCCGATCCGCGCCCGCACCGGGCGGAGATACGGCCACAGCCGCAGCAGTGAACGGACGGCGGACCGCTTGGCGGTCTTGGGCGCGGTGGGGGAGTGTGAGGTGGCCATCAGCACCGAGCCTACGGTTTGCGACTGACAGGCCTCATGTGGTTTTCGGCCGGGGCGGGGGGCCGGGCCCGAAGTCATCGGAAGGTCCCCCGGAGCGGGGGAAGCCGGGCATCTGACGAGTCGGCAAAGGCCTGTGGGGTGTGGTGATCATCACAGGAGGCTTCTGTCATTGATGCGCACATGTCCGTTTGCTCTCCGTTGAACTTCCCTCCCTCAGCGTGTTGGTTGTTGTTCCTGTGAGGCGACTGTGGATCGTTCGTGAACGGGGTGTGGCGGAGATGCGGACTCGGTGCCGGAGTCGAAACCGAGCTGCCGGAGTGCTGCTGGGTGTGTCCCTGCTCCTCGGGGCCGCACCGGCTGCCACCGGTCACGCGACGCCTGCGACCACGACGACCTCGGCCTCCGGCCTCCGATCGGCGACCACTCCCGCGGATCCTTCCGAGGCGGCGGCGCGGGCCGAGGCGGTGCGCACGGGCAAGCCGGTCGAGATCACGGCCCTGCGCGGCCAAACCCGTGAGGTCTTCGCGACACCGGACGGTGAGCTGGAGGCTCGTGAGCACCTTCGCCCCGTGTGGACGCGTGTCGACGGCGCCTGGAGGCGTGTCGACACCGATCTGACCACCTTGCCGGAGGGAACCGTCTCTCCGGTGGCGTCAACGGTGGAGCTGGAGTTCTCCGGTGGCGGAGCGGATGCGCCGCTGGTGCGCATGGAACGCGCCGGCCGGGTGCTGAGCCTGTCCTGGCCCGCGCCGCTCCCCAAGCCGCGGCTTGACGGTCCCGTGGCCACGTACGCCTCCGTACTCCCGGACGTGGACCTGCGGATGACCGCTCAGGAGGACGGCTACACCCAACTCCTGGTGGTGAAGACGGCCCAGGCCGCGGCGAGCCCCGAGCTGGCCGAACTCCGGCTGAAGCTGTCCGCGGAGAAACTGGACGTCCAGGTGACGGAGCAGGGCGGCCTGCGAGCGGTCGACATCGGCGCGCAGGGAACGGTGTTCGAGGCTCCGAAGCCGCTGATGTGGGACTCCAGCCCCGGTTCGGGTGGCGCCGCCACAGGACCGAAGCAGGCCGGCAAGGGCGCGGCGGCCAAGGCGCCTGCGGCGGCGTCGGACCTCGACGGCGAGCCGGGAGCGGGGGAGTCGGGCAAGCTCGCCCCGGTCGGTGTGGAAGTGCCGGCCGGGCAGAAGGAGCTGGTGCTCAGGCCGGACGCCGACATCCTGCGAGGGAGCGACACCACCTACCCGGTCTACATCGACCCTCAGGTGTCCGCTCCGCGCAACACCGCCTGGACCATGGCGTCCAAGTACTGGGCGTCCTCGCCGCAGTGGAAGTTCAACGGCGACCCGGACGCCGGGCTGGGGTACTGCGACTGGTCCTACTGCGCCCCGCACGACACCAAGCGCCTCTTCTACCAGATCCCGGTCTCGGCCTTCGCGGGCAAGTCGATCCTGTCGGCGGAGTTCGTGGTGCGTAACACCTGGTCCGCCTCGTGCTCCGCCCGCTCGGTGGAGCTGTGGCAGACCAAGGGCATCTCCTCGTCCACCACCTGGAACAGCCAGAACGCCTCCGGCTTCTGGGTGAAGGAGCTGGCGTCCGTACCGTTCGCCTACGGCTTCACGGGTTGCGCCGCCAGGGACGCCGAATTCGACATCAAGGCGGCCGTGCAGTCGGCCGCCAACAGCAAGCTGTCGACGATGACGTTCGGGCTGCGGGCGGCCAGCGAGTCGGACGGCTACGCCTGGAAGCGGTTCTCGGACAAGGCGTATCTGCGGGTGAAGTACAACCAGGCCCCGAGGCAGATCAAGATGTCCCAGCTCACGATGGAGTACGGCGGGACCTGCAAGAAGCCGGCGGACGCGGCGCGTGTGCGCACCCTGGGGAAGATCTACGCCAATGACGTCACCGATCCCGACGGCGACACCGTCGCGGTGGAGTTCGAAGCCCAGTGGGACACCGGTGACGGCAAGGGAATGATCACCCGCTGGAAGCCGGCCCGGACCTCCTACAAGAAGTCGGGTTCCGACTTCGCCATCAACCTGCCGTCCTCCGTGCCGCAGAGCAAGCAGGTCAGCTGGTTCGTCCGCAGCTACGACGGGGCCCAGCATTCGCCCTGGTCGTCCTCGGGCAGTTCGACCGGCTGCTACTTCAGCTACGACTCGACGGTGCCGAGAGCACCCGCCATCTCCTCCGGGGACTATCCGGCCTCCGACCCCGAGAACCCGGACGACCCCTGGCACGACGGGGTCGGCAAGTACGGCACCTTCACCCTCAAGGCCGCCGACGGCGACGTCACCAGGTACTGGTACGGGATCAACGGCGATCCGACATCCCAGAACTCGCTCACGACGTCCGCGGGCGCCGCGAAGACCCTCCGGCTGCTGCCGGCCAAGCCCGGACTGAGCTTCGTCACCGCCCGGGCCTTCGACCAGGCCGGGAACGCCGGTGAGATCCGCACCTACCGCTTCCGCGTGAAGGCGGGGCAACCGGAGCGCGCCGTCTGGGAGCTGAACGAGGGCGCCGGCGCCGTACAGGCCGAAGGCTCGTCCGGATCGCGTCCCGCCACGCTGTACGGCGGCGCCACCACCGGAGCGGCGGGCAAGCAGGGGGCAGCGCTCCATGTGAACGGCATCAACGGATACGCCGCCACCGACATCCCGACCGTCAACACCGCCAACGGCTTCAGCGTCTCCGCCTGGGTCAAGCTCGACAAGATGCCCACCGACGCCGCGGTGGTCGCCGCGCAGCCGGGCAACCACTCCCCGGGATTCGAGCTGTACTACTCCCTCGGCTACAACCGGTGGGTCTTCAACCAGTACGCCGCCGACACCCCCAACGCCCCCATCGTCCGGGCGATGGCACCTCAGGCAGGCGGCGTGGGCGCGAACACCTGGACGCATCTGGTGGGCGTCTACAGCGGCGGTGACAAGCAGCTGCTGCTGTACGTCAACGGGGCGCTGGCCGGATCCACGCCGTACACCACTGCCTGGGACGCCCGCCGCGGCCTCCAGATCGGTGCGGCCAACCTCAACGGCCAGGTGACCAACCACTTCCCCGGCACCATCGACGAACTGCGGATCTTCGACAAGCCCGTGAGCGCCACCGAGGTCGGCCAGCTGCACCGCCTGGAGCCGATGGGCAACGGGCGGACCGCCCGCGCGGTCTTCCCGATGGACGAGCCGGCCGGTGCCGCCGAAGTGGTCGGCCGTGCCGACGCCCAGCCACTGAAGCTCGCCGGCGACGCACAGCTCGGCACTCCCGGCGCCGCGGGCAAGGCACTGAAGCTCGACGGTGACGGCGACTACGCCCACACCACGGCCCCGCACGCCGACACCCAGCGCTCCTTCACCACCTCGGCCTGGGCCCGGCTCGACCGCGTCCCGACCCAGGCGGCCACGGTCGTGGCGCAACTCGGCGCCAACCGGCCCGGCTTCGAGCTCTACTACTCCAAGACCTCCAACCGCTGGGGCTTCACCCAGTACTCGGGCGATGTCGCCAACGCCACCCAGATCCGGGCGCTGCAACCCGAGGGCACCAGCGCACGGGTGGGGGAGTGGGTGCATCTGGTCGGCGTCCATGACGCGGTGGAGGAGACCCTCACCCTCTACGTCAACGGCGCCAAGGCGGGCACCGTCGCCCAGACCGCTCCCTGGTACGCCGGCGGCCGGGTCCAGGTGGGTGCGCTGAGCATCGACGGCGGCCGCCTCATCCAGTACTTCCCCGGCCAGATCGACGACGTACGCCTGTACGACCGGCCGGTGTCCACGGAGGAGGTGCAGCAGCTGTTCCGGCAGCGCCCCCTCGTCAAGGCGCGCTGGATGTTCACGACGGCCTCGGGCTCCCCGTCGACCACCCCGGACGCCTCCGCCACCGGTGCGAGTCTGGGGCTGCACAACGGGGCCAAGCTCGGCTCCGGCTGGGTGGACGGCGGCCTGGACCTCGACGGCGTCGACGACTACGCCGCCACCGCTACCGGCACCGTTCCCGTCGACACCTCCGGCAGCTTCACGGTCGCGGCCTTCGCGCAGGCCGCGGCGGTGCCGACCCGGCCGGCCGTCCTGATCAGCGCGCCGGGCACCAACAGGAACGCCTTCGAGGTGAGGTACCTGCCCAGCGCCACCCCGGAGACCGACGGCGGCCGTTGGCGTATCAACACCCTTCAGGGGGACCTGGCGTCCTCCACCGGCGCACAGATCGACAACGGGCAGTTCCACGGTCCCGAGGAGTGGACCCACCTCGCCCTGGTGTACGACGGCTTCGCCCGCGACCTGCGGCTCTACGTCAACGGCGAGTTGGAGGAAGTGGCCTGCGTCGACGCCGACGGCGACGGCAAGGCGGACGCCGCCGCCTGCGAGGAGCGTGCCTCCCGAGCCGAGAACGTCATCACCTTCAAGGCCGTCCACAGCCTCCAGATCGGCCGCAACAAGGCCGGCTCGGCCATCGGGAGCGAGCACTGGTCGGGCTCCGTATCGGACGTCTGGGCCTTCCAGGGCGCGCTCGGCGAGAACGGCATCGCGCATCTCGCGGCCGGCGTCCCGGATGCCCCGACCACTGTCCCCGGCAACGACTGATCACCTTCGCGCCGGCCCTGGCGCCGATGTCCAGGGCCGGTCCGACGGCCCAGGGCAACCGTCGCCGGTCGACGGCACACCCCTGACGGACTCGCACGACAAAGGATGAGGATGAACGCTGGAAGGCGGACGCGAGTCCGTGCCCTGCGCCGCCGGACAGCGCTGGCTTCGGCTGCGGTGATGGTCGGCACCCTGCTGCAAGCCGTGGCCCAGCCCGCCTCGATGGCGGTCGACCGCGGCACCGGCCGCCCCGGACTGCCCGCGTCGGAGAAGCCGGTTGCCGTCGTACCCGTCGCGGCGGCTGCACGTACGTCCGTGCACGGACCCCGGGTCCCGCTGGAGGCCCCGCGGGCCGCCTGGCCGGCGGCCGGCACGGCGACCGTCACCCCGCCGGACGGTGCCCGGTCCGTGATGCGGGCCGGGAAGCTGCCCATCGCCGTCGGCGGAGCCGAAGCCCCGGACTCGGTCCGGGCCCGGCTGCTCGACCGGGAGGCGGCCCGTCGGGCGGGCGCGGACGGCCCGCTGTTCACCCTGGAGTCCGTCCGGTCGGACAAGCCGAAGAGCTCTGTCCGCACGTCTCTCGACTACTCCGCCTTCGCCGGGGCCTTCGGTGGCGACTACGCCAAGCGCCTGAGGCTGGTCGAGCTGCCGTCCTGTGCCCTCTCGACACCCGAGAAGGCGGCCTGCCGCTCGGCGAAGCCGGTCGAGACGGTCAACGACACGGAAGGGCGCACCCTCACCGCACCTCGCGTCGCGCTGCAGGCCTCCCGTCCCACCGTCCTCGCCGCCGTCGCCGACGACGCGAGCATGGGCGGGGACTACAAGGCGACCCCGCTCTCGCCGTCGGCCCAATGGAGCACCAGCCTGAACACGGGCGACTTCTCCTGGTCGTACGCGATGGGCGTGCCCGACGTCCCGGGCGGGCTGACCCCGAGCGTCGGCCTGTCGTACTCGTCCGGTTCGCTGGACGGACGCACCGGCAACAGCAACAACCAGGGCTCATGGGTGGGTGACGGCTTCGACCTGTCGCCCGGATTCATCGAGCGACGCTACAAGTCGTGCACCGACGACGGGGTCGAGCGCCCCGACGGGGGCAAGCCGGGTGACCTGTGCTGGGCCTACGACAACGCGTTCATCTCCTTCAACGGCAAGGGCGGCGAACTGGTCCCGACCGGAGCCGACACCTTCCGGCTGCGTGAGGACGACGGCACCAAGGTCCAGCGCGTGGAGGGCTCCACCTCTGACGTGCGCGCCAACGGTGCCCGCAACGACGAGTACTGGAAGGTCACCACCCCCGACGGGTTCCAGTACCACTTCGGCTACCACCGGCTGCCGGGCTGGACGGAGGGCAAGGAGACCACCGACTCCACCTGGACCGCCCCCGTCTTCGGCGACGACTCGGGCGAGCCGTGCCACGCCTCCACGTTCGCCGCCTCCTGGTGCCAGCAGGGCTGGCGCTGGAACCTGGACTACGTCCTCGACCCGCACGGCAACGCGATCGCCTACTACTACGACAAGGAGATGAACTCCTACGGCCGCAACCTCGACGAGAAGGCCAACACCCGCTACGTACGCGGCGGTTTCCTCGACCGCATCGAGTACGGGCTGCGCTCCACCAGCGTGTACTCCGCGAAGGCCCTTGCCAAGGTCGACTTCACCGGCAGTGAGCGGTGCCTGCCGGACGCCGGCACCAACTGCACCGACATCACCAAGAACGCCCGCAACTGGTACGACACCCCCTGGGACCTGAACTGCGACGCCGGCGCCACCTGCGACCAGGGCCGACTGGCCCCGGTCTTCTTCACCCGGCAGCGCCTGACCTCGGTGGCCACCCAGGTGCTGAAGGACGACGCCTACACCAACGTCGACTCATGGAAGCTGAACCACAGATGGGGCACGTCCGACACCGACTACCAGTTGCTGCTGACGTCCGTGGAGCGCACGGGGCACACCGGCACACCGGCGATCACCCTGCCGAAGACCACCTTCGGCTACGTCCAGCGCGCCAACCGGCTCGACCGCATCGGTGACGGCTACGCGCCCTTCAACAAGGAGCGCCTCGCCGGCGTCGTCGACGAGGCGGGTGGGCAGATCGACGTCGGCTACTCCTCACCGGTGTGCGACTCCGCCGCCCTGCCGACCCCGCAGACCAACACCACCCGCTGCTTCCCGCAGTACATCGGCGGCAGCTCCAGCGACGACCCCGACCTGCACTGGTTCAACAAGTACGTCACCTCCTCCGTCACCCAGACCGACCGCACCGGACGAGCCCCCGACCAGGTCACCGCGTACGACTACCTGGACGGCGCGGCCTGGCACTACGACGACGATGACGGGCTGACGGAGGAGAAGTCCAAGACCTGGTCGCAGTGGCGCGGTTACGGCCACGTCCGGGTCAGGACGGGCGGTCAGGGCGGAGACTCCGCCATGCGGTCCCAGGCCGACACCTACTTCCTGCGCGGCATGGACGGCGACCGCAAGGAGCCCTCCGGCGGCACCAAGTCCGTCAGCGTCACGCTCGGATCCGGTGAGGGCGACCCGATCACCGACCACGACTCGGCCGCCGGGTTCACCTACAAGAGCGTGCAGTACTCCGGTCCCGGCGGCCGGGTGCTGTCCAAGACCGTGAGCCGCCCCTGGCACCACGAGACCGCGAAGAAGGTCCGCACCTGGGGCACCGTGACCGCCAACCTCAGCGGTATCGCCCAGACCCGCGGCTGGACCTCGCTGGACGACGGCGTCGGCCAGAAGTGGCGGACGACCACCACGTCCAGCACTTTCGACACTCTCGCGGGGCGCATCACCCAGATCGACGACCGCGGCGACGACGCCACCACGACCGACGACAAGTGCACCCGTACGTCCTACCCGGCGTCCAGCGCCCTCCTCGTCCTGCCCGCCAGGGTGGAGGCCGTCGCCAAGGCCTGCGCGGCCACCGTCGAACGCCCCAAGGACGTCATCTCCGATGTCCGCACCGCCTACGACGGCCGGGCGTACGACGCCGCGCCGACGAAGGGCGACGCCACCGCGACCGCGGCGCTGAAGGCGCATGACGGCACCACGGCCACCTACACCGAGGGCTCCGCCACCTACGACGGCTACGGCCGCAAGCTCACCTCCACCGACCTCAGCGGCACCGTCACCGTCAAGTCCGGGACGGTGACCCGGACGGCGCGCGCCGACGGCCGCGTCACCACCACGGCGTTCACGCCCGCCACCGGCTTCCCCGCCTCGGCCAAGGTGACCACACCTCCGGTGAAGGCCGGGGACAGCACCACCGTCCAGAGCGTGACCACGACGAGGGACCCGCTGCGCGGCGTCCCGCTGAGCGAGACCGACACCAACGGCAAGACCGTCAACCGCGCCTACGACGCCCTCGGCCGCTCCACCAAGGTGTGGCTCGCCGACCGTCTCACCGGCGACGTCCCCACCTACGAGTTCAGCTACCACATCACCGAGGGCCGGCCGATCGTCGTCGGTACCCGGACCCTGGGCAACAACGGCGCCCAGGTCGCCTCGTACACCCTCTACGACGGCTTCCTCCGTCCCCGGCAGACCCAGAGCCCCGGCCCCAACGGCGGAAGCCTGCTGACCGACACCTTCTACGACGAGCGCGGCCTGACGGCGAAGGAGTTCCTCCCCTACTACGCCGCCGTCAAGCCCTCCACCACCCTCCTCAAGCCGGAGGACGCACTCGGCGTCGAGACCCAGAACCGCTACGCCTACGACGGCCTCGGCCGGCAGACCGAGCACCGGCAGATCTTCGGCAACGGCGACGGCGGGCAGGTCCTCAACACCACCCGCACCCTCTACGGCGGCGACCGCACCACGACCATCCCGCCGCAGGGCGGCATCGCCACCACCACCCTCACCGACGCCCGCGGCCAGACCACCGAACTGCGCCAGCACCACCAGCGCACCGCCGACTCCCCGTACGACACCACCCGGTACTCCTTCACCCAGGCCGGCGCGGTGTCCAAGGTCACCGATCCCGCGGGCAACGAGTGGAGCTACGAGTACGACCTGCTCGGCCAGCCCAAGCAGTCCAAGGACCCGGACAAGGGCACCGTCACGTACACCTACGACGACCGCGCCCGGCTCACCTCCACCACCGACGCACGCAACACCACGCTCGCCTACGTCTACGACGGCCTCGGCCGCAGGACGGAGCTCCGCTCCGGGACGGCGACGGGCGCTCTGCGGGCCAAGTGGACCTACGACACGATCAGCGGCGCCAAGGGCCAACTGGCCGAGTCCGCCCGCTACACGGACGACGGCAAGGCCTACGTCTCCAAGGTGGTGGCCTACGACCGGCTCTACCGTCCGCTGCGCACCTCCGTCACCATTCCGGCGGCCCCCGGCAACGAAGGCCTCGCCGGGACGTACCTGTCGACCGCCGACTACAAGGAATCCGGCCTGATCGGCAGCATCGGCCTGCCCAAGGCCGGCGCGCTGCCGGGCTCCTCGGTGGCCTTCGGCTACGAGGACGCCACGCTCAGGCCCATCACGGTGGACGGCCGCGAGGGCATCAGGGCCACGACGACGTACAGCCTGACCGGAAAGCCGCTCCAGCACGAACTCTCCAACGCGGGCGGCAAGAAGGCCTGGGTAACCAACGAGTACGAGGGCGGCACCCAGCGCCTGGCACACTCCCGGATCGACCGCCAGGACGTCCCGGGCGTCGACCAGGCCTCCACCTTCCGCTACGACGAGGCGGGCAACGTCCTGTCCGTCTCGGACACCTCACGCTCCGGTACGGACACCCAGTGCTTCACCTATGACCACCTGCGCCGGCTGACGAAGGCGTGGGCCCAGCCCACCACCACTTGCGCCGGCACCCCCAGCGCCTCGGTCCTCGGCGGTCCGGCCCCCTACTGGACGTCCTACGGCTACGACAAGACCGGCAACCGCACCTCCGAGATCCAGCACGATGTCACCGGTGACACCACCAAGAACATCACCAGCACCTACGCCTACCCGGCGCCGGGCGCGACCGCGGTCCGTCCGCACGCCCTGAAGTCGGTCACCCGCACCGGCCCCGGCGCCGTCGCCGGCGACACCTTCACCTACGACGCCATCGGCAACACCGACACCCGCACTCTGGGCGACGGCGTCTCGCAGGACCTCGACTGGGACGCCGAAGGCCGTCTCACCAAGGTCACCGAGCCGGTCGAGGGCGGATCACCCAAGATCACCGCCTACCTCTACGACGCGGACGGCAACCGGCTGATCGCCCGCACCCCGACCGACACCACGCTCTACCTCGGCTCGACCGAGATCACGGTCGCCAAGGGGACCACCACCCCCAAGGCGACCCGGTACATCCCTCTCGGCGGCGGCCACCAGGCCGTTCAGTCCGACGACGGCAAGGTGTCCTTCACCACCGCCGACCACCACGGCACCGCCCTGCTCGCCATCGACGCCGCCACCCAGCGCCTCAGCCAGCAGCGCCGGCTCCCCTTCGGCGGCACCCGCGGTCCCGAGCCGGACACCTGGCCCGGCACCAAGGGCTTCGTCGGCGGCACCGAGGACGCCTCCACGGGCCTGACCCAACTGGGCGCCCGCTCCTACGACTCGGCGACGGGCCGCTTCCTGTCGGTCGACCCGATCATGGACGTGACCGACCCGCAGCAGATCAACGGCTACGCCTACGCCAACAACAACCCGCTCACCTTCGCCGACCCGTCGGGTCTGTTCTGCGACGGGTGCAGCGTGGGCAACCCCGACTCGGTCTGGACACCGGAGCACGGTCCCGGCTGCACCACCTCCCACTGCTACAGCACGGGCGGCGGCAAGGGCGGCCCGAAGCCCATCTACAGCACGAGCGGCGGGGGGAGCAGCGGCGGCGGGACCATCAAGAAGTCGCCGGCCTCGCCTGCGAAGACGATCAACGTCACACAGAAGAACGGTGTGATCGAGATCGAGGGCATTCCCGTGCCGTCCGCCGACGTCCTGAACTACCAGTACGTGCAGGTGGCGGAGGAGAGGCGGCTCGAATTCTGGGCAGAGGGAGTATGCGAGCTCGACTCCGGCGGGAAGACCAAGTCATTCTGCGATGCCGCCAAGGCGCTGGGCATCATCGACTACGCGCCGAGCGCGTTCGACCGCATGGTGACCGGGATCGCCATCTCGCTCGTCGTCCCGGACTTCGACGCGTGGAAGAACTGCCTGACCGGTGAGAGCGCCAGTGCGTGCGGTACTGCGGCCCTCGACCTGCCATGGGCCCGTGTGCTCAAGGGCGCCAAGGTCATCAAGGCGTGCAGCAGCTTCGTCCCCGGCACCGAAGTCCTGATGGCGGACGGCACCACCAAGCCCATCGAGGACGTCCGCATCGGCGACCAGGTGGTCGCCACCGACCCGGTGACCGGTGAGACGTCGGTCAAGACCGTGACGAGGGAGATCACCAGCGAGGGGCTGAAGGTGCTGGTCACTCTCACCCTCGCCCTCCCCGGCGGTAAGACGGCCAAGCTCACCGCGACGGACAAGCACCGTTTCTGGTTGCCCGACACCAGCGCGTGGGTTGAAGCCGAGGACCTCGTCGTGGGCGAGGAGCTGCGCACCCCCGACGGCAAGGAGGTGCGGATCGCGAGAATCGACCGCGAGAAGCGGCCGGCCACCGTCCACAACCTGACCGTCGCGGACCTGCACACGTACTATGTGCTGGCGGATTCGGCCCCAGTCCTTGTCCATAACTGCAACAGCACCAAGCTCGGAAAGAACCTGACAAACGGCGGCGAGGCGAAGCCTGCCGGTGTTGATGCCCAGGCGCACCACATCGTCCCTTGCGGCTGCAAGAAGGTTACGCAGGCGTGGAATGTCCTCAAGAAGCACGGGATCGATATAGACTCAGCCGAGAATGGTGTATGGATGAGTCACCAGGGGCATCGGGGTACGTTCGTGCATTCGTATTACGCCTACATCAACTCCGAAATTCTGGCTGCGGATGCGCGAGGTGGAAAGCAGGCCGTAGTCGACTTCATGTCCCAGCTCAAGACGGAGCTTTCAGCCGTTGACCAGTACGCAAGGTGGGAAAGGTACGGAAAGCAGTGAACGCCTACCTGGTTGAACTCGACGTCGACGAATTCGGCTGCCTGGACGGCGATGAGTCACTCTTCCCCAAAGCCGCCAGTGACCACGACTGGAACACGCCGTACCCATCGACGGGTCAGACTGTTCCTTTTACGTGGGAGTCAGGTGAGGGTGCAGTAAGGCCGGACGTCTTCTGGTACCCGCAGATGCTGGACTGGGTGTGCAACGAACGAGCATATCGGGCGCTTGCCGGCTGTTCCGCCTCTGACCTCAACGTGATTTCCACAGGTGTGCTCGACGGTGAGCCCGTCTATGTCGTGCAGGCGTCGAGCGTATTGGATGTCGTAGTCCGGGAGGCCTCTGTCATCGACATCTATGAAACATACGATGCGTTGCGTTTTCCCGCCTTCCGTCGCGATATGCATGAAGCGCTCGCTTCTCGAGTGTTCCGCGTTCCCGGCGGTATCACGATGGTTTTTGTGGGCGGCGCTGTCAAAGAGGCCTTGGACGAGGCCGGTGTCAAAGGTTTTCGCTATGTGAAGGTGGACTGGGCCGCCGCCTGACGTTTGTGCCGCTACCGGGGGCGCGCTCGGTCGGTTGGAGGTGGCCGACCGGGCGGCGGCGGCCAGGCTGTCCGGTCCGACGACGGCAAGGTGTCCTTTACCACCGCCGACCACCACGGCACCGCCCTGCTCGCCATCGACGCCGCCACCCAGCGCCTCAGCCAGCAGCGCCGGCTCCCCTTGGTGCCGGCCCCGAGCCGGACACCTGGCCCGGCACCAAGGGCTTCGTCGGCGGCAGACCGTGACGAGGGAGATCACCAGCGGCTGGCAGGTCAGCCGCGCACCCTCAATAGGAGGACCGAGCGGGGTGGGGCGGTGAGGGAGTGGTCGGCGGGGTGGAGGGTGGCGGGGGCGGTGGACTGGTCTTCGGCGGAGGTGTCGACGACCAGCTCGTAGGAGCGGGCCCAGGGGGTGCCGGGGAGGTGGAAAGGGGCGGGGTCGGCGCCGGCGTGGAGGATGGCGAGGAAGCTGTCGTCGGTGATGGGTTCGCCGGTGGCGTCGCGGCCGGGGATGTCGCGGCCGGAGAGGTACATGGCAAGGGTGGCGGTGGGTGCCCACCAGTCGGCGTCGGTCATCTCGGTGCCGTGCGGGGTGAACCAGGCCAGGTCCCGTAGGCCGTCGACCGCCTGCGGGCGGCCGGAGAAGTGGACGCGGCGGCGGAGTACGGGGTGGGCGTGGCGGAGGGCCAGGAGGCGGGTGGTGAGGTCGAGGAGGGCGCGGCGGCCGGGGTCGTCGGGGAGGGACCAGTCCAGCCAGCCGATCTCGTTGTCCTGGCAGTAGGCGTTGTTGTTGCCGTTCTGGGTGCGGCCCATCTCGTCGCCGGCGACGAGCATCGGGACGCCGGTGGAGAGCAGGAGGGTGGTGAGGTGGTTGCGGATCTGGCGGTTGCGGAGGGTGTTGATGGCGGGGTCGTCGGTCTCGCCCTCGGTGCCGCAGTTCCAGGAGCGGTTGTCGTCGGTGCCGTCCCGGTTGCCCTCGCCGTTGGCCTCGTTGTGCTTCTGCTCGTAGGAGACCAGGTCGCGCAGGGTGAAACCGTCGTGCGCGGTGACGAAGTTGACCGAGGCGTACGGGCGTCGGCCGCCCCAGGCGTACAGGTCGCTGGAGCCGGAGAGCCGGTAGCCCAGGTCGCGTACGTCGGGCAGCGCACCGCGCCAGAAGTCCCGTACCGCGTCCCGGTAGCGGTCGTTCCACTCGGCCCAGAGCGGAGGGAAGGCGCCGACCTGGTAACCGCCGCTGCCGACGTCCCAGGGTTCGGCAATGAGTTTCACACGGCGGAGTACCGGGTCCTGGGCGATGACGGCGAGGAAGGGGGAGAGCATGTCGACGTCGTGCATGGAGCGGGCGAGGGCCGCGGCGAGGTCGAAGCGGAAGCCGTCCACGCCCATCTCGGTCACCCAGTAGCGGAGCGAGTCGGTGATCAGGCGCAGCACGTGCGGCTGGACAACGTGCAGGGTGTTGCCGCAGCCGGTGTAGTCGGCGTAGCGCCGGGCGTCGCCCTGGAGACGGTAGTAGCCGCGGTTGTCGATGCCGCGCAGTGAGAGCATCGGGCCCAGCTCACCAGCCTCGGCGGTGTGGTTGTAGACCACGTCGAGGATGACCTCGATCCCGGCCGCGTGCAGGGCCTTCACCATCCGCTTGAACTCGCCGACCTGCCCGCCGGTGGTCCCGGAGGCGCTGTAGGCGGCGTGCGGGGCGAAGTAGCCGATGGAGTTGTAGCCCCAGTGGTTGCGCAGGCCTCGGCGAAGGAGGTGGTCCTCGTGGGCGAACTGGTGCACCGGGAGCAGTTCGACGGCGGTCACGCCGAGGGCGGTGAGGTGGTCGATGGCGGCGGGGTGGGCCAGGCCCGCGTAGGTGCCGCGGAGGTGCTCGGGGATGCCGGGGTGGCGCATGGTGAAGCCGCGGACGTGCAGCTCGTAGATGACCGAGTCGGCCCAAGGGGTCTTCGGCCGCCGGTCGTCGGACCAGTCGTCGTCATCGTGGACGACGACGCCCTTGGGGACGTACGGGGCGGAGTCCCGGGTGTCGCGTACGGTGTCCGCCACCGGCTGGTCGGGCCAGTCGCGGACGTGTCCGTACACCTCCGGCGGCAGTCGGAAGTCGCCGTCCACCGCTCGCGCGTACGGGTCGAGCAGCAGCTTCGCCGGGTTCCAGCGGGCCCCGGTCCATGGGTCCCAGCGGCCGTGCACCCGGTAGCCGTACCGCTGTCCGGGCCGCACCCCGGGCACGAAGCCGTGCCAGATCTGGTGGGTCAGCTCGGTCAGCGGCAGCCGGGTCTCGGTGCCGTCCGGGGCGAACAGGCACAGTTCGACGGCCTCCGCGCCCCCGGCCCAGAGGGCGAAGTTGGTGCCCTCGGTGCCGCGCGGGCCGGCCCGGAAGCGGGCGCCGAGGGGGGTGGGGGCCCCGGGCCACACCGGGGTCGGCGGGGCGCCGGTCCGGGCCGCGGTCACGTCCACCGCGGTCGCGTCCGGTCCCAGGAGCCGCGCCGCCGCGGGGGCGGGCCCTGCTCCCGCACGCTGCACTGCCTGCTGTTCGGCTGCGCTCGACACCTGCCGGCCTCCCGCGGCTCGTCCGGGCCGGGCGTGCGCGAGAGGCGCGGCGTCCCTGCCGCGCCTCCCGCACCCGCCTGTTCCGGTGTTCCGGTTGTTGTTCGTGCGGTGTGCTCCACGTACGACCCCGCCGGTCGGGGTTTGCTCTCTGTTCATTCCCGGGCGGCGGGGCGGCTCAACATCCCCTCGGGTCACGTTTCCCGTGCCCGATGGTCGTCGTTGGGCGGGCATGAGACGACTGTGGACGAGGGTGACGAGGGCGTGGCTGCTGGTCGCCGCCGTGGCACTGGCCGGTTGCACCACCGGCGGCGGCTGGGACCTGGGGGCCGGCGGGGCCAAGGGGCGGGCGCCGGATGACGCCATCCGGGTGGTTCCCGCCGACCGGGCCACCGGTGTCGCCCCGGACGACCGGCTGGAGGTACGGGTGCCCAGCGGGCGCCTGGAGCGGGTGCGGGTGGTGAAGGTGGCCGACGCCCGGGTGGAGCCGGTGGCCGGCTCGGTCAGCGAGGACGGGCTGCGCTGGCTGCCGGCGCGCGGCACCCGGCTGGCCACCTCGGCCACGTACCGGGTGGAGGCGGTGGCCCTGGACGGGCACGGGCGCCGCTCGGCCCGGCACACCTCGTTCACCACCGCCGTGCCCGAGCACCGCTTCATCGGCTACGGGAAGCCCGAGCACCGCTCGACCGTCGGCACCGGCATGATCGTGTCCTTCTCCTTCAGCCATCCGGTCCGCGACCGGGCGGCCGTGGAGCGGGCCATCCGGGTGAGCGCCGACCCGGCGGTGGAGACGGCCGGGCACTGGTTCGGCAACGACCGGCTGGACATCCGGCCCCGGGAGTACTGGCGGCCCGGGACGAAGGTCTCGGTGGACGTCCGGCTGCGGGACGTCGAGGGGGCGCCGGGGGTGTACGGCATCCAGGACAAGCGGATCGCGTTCACGGTGGGCCGCCACCAGGTCTCCCGGGTGGACGCCAGGGCGCACACCATGGAGGTGCGGCGGGACGGCGAACTGCTCGCCACCGTGCCGATCACCGCGGGGGCGGCGAAGAGCACCACGTACAACGGGAAGATGGTGGTCACCGAGATGTACGAGGTGACCCGGATGAACGGGGCGACGGTCGGTTTCACCAAAGCGGACGGCAAGGGCGAGTACGACATCCCGGATGTGCCGCACGCGATGCGGCTCACCGACTCGGGCACCTTTCTGCACGGCAACTACTGGGCGCAGCCGGATGTGTTCGGCTCCTCGAACGTGAGCCACGGCTGTGTGGGGCTGCGGGATGTGAAGGGCGGCAGCGCCGAGGCCCCGGGCGGCTGGTTCTTCGACCGCACGCTGGTCGGGGATGTGGTGGAGGTGGTCAACTCGGCGGATCGGACGGTCGATCCGGGGAACGGGTTGAACGGCTGGAATCTGGACTGGGGGAAGTGGAGGGCGGGGTCGGCGGTGGGGTGAGGAGTGAGGGGGGCGGTGGAGGCGCCCGGTGGCGTGGTGGGGTGCGCTGGGTGGCGTGGTGGGGGTGCGTGGGGATGTGTCGGGTGCTCGGTGGTGTGAGTGCGTTGGGCGCGTTGTGACGGGGGTGCGGGGGCGTGGGTGCCCTTGGGGGTCGCCCCCGGTGGCGGGGTCCCTGGGGCGGCCCTCGCGCCCCCGTGTCGGCCTGCGGTGACGGCCGTTTCGGCGCGCCTGCACGGCCTCTGCGCATGATCTCCGCTCGGCGCGGACACATTTGGGACTGAACGGTGACATGCGTGCACTCTTCGCGTCGCTCCCGGTGTGATTATCTATCGCCGAGCGCGCAATTCTGAGCGCGGGGGGAGTGCGGGCCCTGGGAAATCGGGCCGTGCGAGGGGAGAACACCGAAGTGAACGGGTCGCCGATATCCGGTGTGTCGGCCGGGGCGGGTGCGGGGCGTGCGGGCAGAGGTCTGCTCGCGGTGCTGCTGGGGGCGTTGCTGCTGCTGGTGACGGCGTGCGGGGGTTCGGACTCCGGCGCCGGGACCGGCGGGGAGGGCGGTAAGGGGAAGGGCCAGGCGGGGCAGGTGGCCGACGGTCCCTCCGAGGCCGTGGTCACCGTGGCGCCGAAGGACGGTGCCGAGTCCGTCGCCACCAGCGGGGCACTGAAGGTCACCGCCGAGCAGGGGAAGCTGACCGAGGTCGAGGTCGCCGACTCCAAGGGCAACAAGGTCGAGGGGAAGCTCGCCGGGGACGGCGCCAGCTGGACCCCCGTACGGCATCTGGCGGCGTCCACCAAGTACAAGGTGCACGCGGTCGCCAAGGACGAGTCCGGGCGGGAGTCCGCCAAGGACACCGTCTTCACCACGCTGGTGCCGCAGAACACCTTCATCGGGACCTACACGCCCGAGGACGGCTCCACGGTCGGCGTCGGCATGCCGGTGTCGATCAAGTTCAACCGGGGGATCACCGACCCGGCCGCGGTCGAGAAGGCGATCAAGGTGACCGCCGAGCCGTCGGTGCCGATCGAGGGCCACTGGTTCGACAACGACCGGCTCGACTTCCGGCCGGAGAAGTACTGGGCCGCCGGCACCAAGGTGACGGTCCGGCTGGACCTGGACGGCGTCGAGGGACGCCCCGGGGTCTACGGCGAGCAGGCCAAGACCATCCGCTTCACCATCGGCCGCAGCCAGGTCTCCACCGTGGACGCCGGCGCCCACACCATGAAGGTGGTCCGGGACGGCAAGCTGCTGAAGAACGTCCCGATCACCGCGGGCGCGCCCTCCACCACTACCTACAACGGCCAGATGGTGATCAGCGAGAAGTACAAGGTGACCCGGATGAACGGCGCCACCGTGGGCTTCGGGGGCGAGTACGACATCAAGGACGTGCCGCACGCCATGCGGCTGTCCCAGTCGGGCACCTTCGTGCACGGCAACTACTGGGCGTCGGCCGACACCTTCGGCTCCTCCAACGTCAGCCACGGCTGCGTCGGGCTGCGGGACGTCCGGGGCGGCGGGGACTCGGGGATGCCGTCCGCGTGGTTCTACGACAACTCGCTGATCGGTGACGTGATCATCGTGAAGAACTCCAAGGACAAGGAGATCGCCCCGGACAACGGCCTGAACGGCTGGAACATGCCCTGGGCGGAGTGGAAGGCGTAGCAGCCGCCGGCTGTACGGAGTCGTACGGCTGTGGGGAGTTGTACGGGCGGGCCCGGTGCCGTGTGAGACGGCACCGGGCCCGTGGCGTGTGCGGAGGGGGCGGGGGCGCCTCAGTGGGCCTTTCCGGTGTCCGGCCGCGCGGTGACCAGGTCGCTGTACCGCTGGACGAACTCCTGGACGGGCGCCAGGTTCAGGTCCTCGGCCGCTTGGAGCAGCCGCTCACGCAGACCGTCCGTGAAGGTCCGGAACTCCCGGTCGGTCGGAAGCTCCTCGATGATCTCGTAGGGCGTCAGGGTCGTCGCTGCCATGACTGGCACCTCCGTGTGGTCTGGTGGCGCTGTTAACGCCGGCTAACCCGGGGGCTAATCTGCCGGGTATGACCGCAACGCTTGAAGTCTCCGAAGGTGTCGGCACCCTCCGACTGGACCGTCCGCCGATGAACGCGCTCGATGTGGCGACCCAGGACCGGCTGAAGGAGCTCGCCGAGGAGGCGGGTCGGCGGGACGATGTGCGGGCCGTGGTGATCTACGGCGGGGAGAAGGTGTTCGCGGCCGGGGCGGACATCAAGGAGATGCAGAACATGGACCACGCGGCCATGGTGCTGCGGGCCAAGGCGCTCCAGGACTCCTTCACCGCCGTCGCCCGTATCCCCAAGCCCGTCGTGGCGGCCGTCACCGGCTACGCGCTCGGCGGCGGCTGCGAGCTGGCCCTCTGCGCGGACATTCGGATCGCCGCCGACAACGCCAAGCTGGGGCAGCCGGAGATCCTGCTCGGGCTCATCCCCGGCGCGGGCGGCACCCAGCGCCTCGCCCGGCTCGTCGGCCCCTCCCGCGCCAAGGACCTGATCTTCACCGGCCGCCAGGTGAGGGCCGAGGAGGCCCTGTCGATCGGGCTGGTGGACCGGGTGGTGCCGGCGGGCGAGGTGTACGAGCAGGCGCACGCCTGGGCGGCGAAGCTGGCCAAGGGGCCGGCGATCGCGCTCCGCGCGGCCAAGGAGGCCGTGGACGCCGGGCTGGAGACGGACATCGACACCGGGCTCACCATCGAACGCAACTGGTTCGCCGGGCTGTTCGCCACCGAGGACCGCGAGATCGGGATGCGGAGCTTTGTGGAGGAGGGGCCGGGTAAGGCCAAGTTCGTGTGATGTAGCGGTTGTTGCCGGAGTCGGTGGATGGTGGGCGTCATCCGTGCGGGTGGTTTGGCGCCTTAACGGGGGCTTAAGGCTGCCGGGGGTCGGCCGCCCGCCCGTACAGGCGAGTCGCGCCGGGCTGCTGGGAGTTGTCGCAGGTCAGGGGGTGGCGGGGAGGGGGGGAGGTGGGGTGGTCGGCCGGGGCGGGGGTGCTGGGGGGCCGGTGGCGGCGGCCGCCCAATCCGGTGGAACGGCCCCGTGGTGCCGGGCGGGCGGCCATGATGGGGGGCATGGCGGGGCTGGAGGGCGCGGAGCGGCAACCACGGCGGAGTGGCGGGGTGACCGCCGCCCAGTGGGTGCCGGCCGCCGACGATGAGGCGGCGCTCGCGGCGGTCGAGGCCTTCGGCAGCCCGGCGGACGCCGAGGTGGAGCTGCCGTCCCTGCCCGAGTCGGCGCGCACCGCCCGGCTGCTGGCCCAGCACGCGGTGTTCTGCGAGTGGTCGCTGGGCGCGCAGACCACCGAGCACGCGGTGCTGCTCGTCTCCGAACTTGTCGGCAACGCGGTGCGCCACACCGGCGCCCGGGTCTTCGGGCTGCGGATGCACCGCCGCCGGGGCTCGATCAGGGTGGAGGTCCGCGACCCTTCGCGCGGGCTGCCCTGCCTGCTCCCGGTGCGGGAGATGGACATCAGTGGCCGGGGGCTGTTCCTGGTGGACAAGCTCTCCGACCGCTGGGGCGTGGACCTGCTGCCGCGCGGCAAGACCACCTGGTTCGAGATGCGGGTGGGCGACCAGGGGCGGTCAGGGGGCGGCGGCCTCGACCGCTGAGCCGTTCGCCCGTACCGGCATGAGAAGAAACCCCAGAAGCCCCCGTCGCGCCGGAGTGCGGCGCCGCGGGGGCTTCTGCGTGGTACGTCGTGGACATGAGGGGTGTTTCCACGTACGTCATCGACCTGGCCCGGGTCAGAGGGGGTCGTGGCTCCGACTATGGCAGAGGGGCGCCCTGGTTGCCAAGCGGCGTAGGGGTTAATAGAGGGTTAAATGGGACGAATGGTAAGTGGATCGCAGGTGAGGTCAGTCACTGACCTTGTAATGTGTGAATAAGTATGGGGGTGAGGGTTTGAATCCTCGATGGCAGAGGCGGTGGGTGGGGCCCGGCGTGGGGCGTGGGGGAGGGCCGATAATCTGACCGTCATCAGTCAGGCACCAAGAAGGGGTGGACCCAGTGGCGGACATCGAGGCGGCCCGCAGGGCGTTCGAGCGGTACGACGTGGACGGCGACGGCTACATCACGGCCGCCGAGTACAAGAGCGTCATGGCCCAGCTCGGCGACTTCAACGTCACCGAGACGGTCGCCCAGGCCGTCATCAACACCCGGGACGGCAACAAGGACGGCCAGCTCAGCTTTGACGAGTTCTGGGCGCACCTCAACAAGTCCGGCCAGGCCTGACCGCTTTGTCAGCGCCCGCCCGGCCCCGGCACGCCGCCCACACCCGGCGGCGGCCGGAGCGCAGGCGGGGCGCCCGGATGGCGCCGGCCCTCGGCGCCCTGCTCGCGGCGGCCGCCCTCGCCTACGGTGGGGCGGCCCTCGCCGGGTACGGCACCGGTGAGCTGAGCATCCCCGGTGGCGGCGCCACCACCCTGCTGCGGGCCGCCGTCTTCGTCGCGCTAGCCGTCCACCTCGGCGAACTCGCGGGGGCCAGGATCGCCGGTCCCGGGCCACTGCCGCGCCCCTGGGGGCGATGGGCCGCGCTCCTCGGCGCCGCCGCCTGCTTCGGCCAGATCGCGGTACTGGCCCAGGTCAGCCGCCTCGACCTCACCGCCGCGTACAGCACACGGGAGGGCGGGCTGCTGCTCGCCACCGCCAACGGCTTCGCCCTGGCCGCCGCCGCTGCCGGACCGCGTCGACCCGCCTGGGCGGTGGCGCCGCTGGCCTTGGTGGTCGTCACCGAGGCCTGGCGCGCCCACCCCGAGGCGTACACCCCCGAGTACGGGGCCGCGCTCACCGTCGTCCATCTGACCGCCGCCTCGCTCTGGGTGGGCGGACTGCTCCACGTAGTGCGCACCCTGCGGCTGCGCCCGGACGGCGGCGGACGGCGGATGTTCGCCCGGTACGCCCGGCTCGCCGGCTGGCTGTACGCGGCGCTGGCCGCCACCGGCCTCTGCTCCACCCTGCGCAGGCTCCCCGCCGATGTGGTGTTCTCCACCGCCTACGGCCGGGTGCTGATGGCCAAGCTGCTGCTGATGGCCGTGGTCAGCGCCTACGCCCTGGCCGCCCACCGCCGGCTGCGCCGCCACCGCGACCCGGACGGCGCCGCCGCCCCGGCCCGCACCGAACTGGTGGCGCTGGCGGCGGTCGTGGTCGTCTCGGCGGTGCTCACCGTGGTGCCCGACCCGCACTGGCTCAGCCTGCGCTGAGGTCCCGGGTGACCGGTGGGGTTGAAGAAACCCTGACAGGGCTTACGGGGATCTGAAACTGGCTGCATTGTATGGGCGTTGGGGGCTCATTACGGTCGGGATTACGACGAGAGCACGTCCAGAGCGCGGACGCGTGAGAGCGACGGGATCGCGCCACCGTTGACGCGGGGAGAGGAGCCGGCCAATGCCCAGCACGTACGCAGGGACGACGGGTACCAGGGGGGTGGCGGGATGATCGGGCGCCGTGCCTTTCTCACCGGCGCCGGAGCCGGGGCCGCCGCGGTCGTGGTGGGCTTCGACCCGCTCGGCGGCGGCTGGGTCACCCGGGCCGAGGCGGCGGCCCGCCCCGGACGGTCGTCGTTCACCCGAGTGCCCGAGCTGGACGGCGAGTTGGCGCTCGACGCGGCCTCCCGCGACGCGGTCACCACCGACCTGGGCAACATCGTCCACCAGCGGCCGCGCGCGGTGCTCCGCCCGGGCTCGGTGCGGGATGTGTCCCGGATGGTGCGCTTCTGCCGCGAGCACCGCGTCCCGGTCGCCCCGCGCGGACAGGCCCACACCACCTACGGGCAGGGCCTCGCCGACGGGCTGGTCATCGAGATGCGCTCACTGCGGCGCATCCACTCACTCACCGCCGACCGCGCCGAGGTGGACGCCGGCATCCACTGGATGGAGCTGGCCAAGGCCGCCTTCGCGCGCACCCCGCGGCGCACCCCGCCGGTGCTCACCGGCTACACCCAGCTCACCGTGGGCGGCACCCTCTCCGTCGGGGGCATCGGCGGCATCGTCGGCGGCCTGGACTCCGGGCTCCAGGTGGACCATGTCCGCGAACTGGAGGTCGTCACCGGCACGGGAGAGGTGGTGCGCTGCTCCCGCCGCCGCAGGAGCGACCTGTTCGACGCGGTACTGGGCGGGCTCGGCCAGTGCGGGATCATCACCAAGGCGGTCCTCGACCTCATTCCGGCCAAGGAACGCGCCCGCACCTATCTGCTCGGCTACGACGACAACGCGCGCTTCTTCCGCGATCTGCGCACCCTTATCGAGCGTTCCGGCATCGACCATGTATACGCGGAGTTCACCAGCTCCGGCACCTCACCGACGTACACCATCCACGCCACCGTCTTCCATGAGCCCGCCGCCCCACCGAAGGACGGCCCGCTGCTCGCCGGGGTGTCGGCCACCCCGGAGATCCAGGACACCGGGTACCTGGAATACGTCTTCTCGATCGACACCCTGATCGACGAGGTGCGCGCCACTCAGGGCTGGGACCGGCTGGTCAAGCCCTGGTTCGACGTCTGGCTGCCCGGTGAGACCGTGGAGCGCTACCTCGGGGACGTGCTGAAGACGCTCACCCCGAAGGACATCGGGCCGTTGGGCGCCGGGCTGCTCTATCCGCAGCGGCGCTCCGAGAAGGGCCGCCCGCTGCCCCGGGTCCCGGAGGCCGGCGCCTCGCCATGGATGTTCGTCATCGACATCAACACGGTCGCCGAGGGCCCGGATGTGGACCCCGGGTACGTGGCGGAGATGCTGGCCCGCAACGAGCGGCTGTACGCCCGCACCCGGGACGAGTACGGCGGGACGCTGTACCCGATCGGCTCGGTGCCGATGACCGCCCGGGACTGGCGCGCCCACTTCGGCGACGCCTGGCCGAAGCTGCGCGCGGCCAAGCGCCGTTACGACCCGGACGGGGTGCTGACCCCGGGGCAGGGGGTCTTCGGCCACCGGGACTGAGGGGTCCTGGGCTGGGGACTGAGGGGTCCTGGGCTGGGACCGCAAAGTCCTGGCGGCCCCGGCCCGGGCGGCCCCCGGCCGGGATGGAGGGGAACGGAGGGAGGGTCCGGACGTGACGGTCCGGGTCCTCCCTCCGTCGTTCCTCCGCCTTGGGCGGACGGGGGCGGGGCGGGTCAGCGGGCTATGGCGTAGGTCTGGCGGCCTCGGGGGCTGGCGGCGGCCAGCAGCAGGTCCTGGTCGGGGTCGTGGCCGACGGCGCACACCTTGCCGAGGGTGTTCGCGGGGGCCAGCTCGACCTCGTGGCCGCGGGTGCGCAGCTCCTCCACCACCTCCGGGTCCACGGTCTCCTCCACCACCAGGGTCCTCGGGCGGGACTCGTGCGGGGTGAACGAGGAGGCGAAGTGGTCGGTGTGGAAGGCCAGGGTCTCCGTCGCGGTCTGGAGGTCATGGCCGAAGTCGGTCGCCGCGAGGAAGAAGCCCAGGGTCCACTGGTCCTGGCGGTCACCGCCGGGGGTGCCGAAGGCCAGCACCGGGCGGCCGTCCTTGAGGACCAGGCTCGGGCTGAGCGTGGTGCGCGGACGGCGGCCGGGGCCGAAGGAGTTGGGGTGGCCCGGCTCCAGGGTCATGGTCTGGGCCCGGGTGCCCAGGGAGATGCCGGTGCCGGGGACGACGGGGCTGGACTTGAGCCAGCCGCCGCTGGGCACCGCCGCCACCATGTTGCCGAACCGGTCGGCGACCACCACGGTGCAGGTGTCGTTCCGTGCGGCGGTGGCCTTGACCACGGTGGGCAGTCCGTTGCGGATCTGCCGCTCCCAGTGCTCCAGCGCCTCGGTCGGCTCCTGAGCCACCTGGGCGGGGATGTGCGGGGTGCGGCCGTCCGGGGAGCCGGGGCGCAGGGTGCCGGCCGCCTTCGCTTCGAGGAGGGCGCGGCGTTCGGCGGTGTACGCGGGGCTGAGCAGGGTGGTCAGCGGGATGTCGGCGTGGTCGGGGTCGCCGTACCAGGCCTCGCGGTCGGCGAAGGCGAGCTTGGCGCACTCGGCCACGGTGTGCACGTACTCGGCGCTGTCCAGGCCCATCCGCCGCAGGTCGAAGCCCTCCAGCAGGGCGAGTTGCTGGAGGAAGACCGGGCTCTGGGACCAGATGCCGGGCTTGTGGACCTCGTAACCCCGGTAGGTGAGGGAGACGGAGTCCTCCACGGTGGCCCGCCAGTCGGCCATGTCCTGCCCGGTCAGCAGGCCCTTGTGGCGGCGGCCGGTGGAGTCCAGGACCTCGGTGCGGGGCACGAAGGCGTCCACCGCCTCGGCGACGAAGCCCTGGTAGAACGCCCGCTCGGCGGCGGCGATCTGGGCCTCGCGGTCACCGCCGGCGGCCTGGGCCTCCCGTAGCAGCCGCTGGTAGGTGCCGGCCAGGGCCGGGTTGCGGAACCGCGAACCGGCGGCGGGCGGACGCCCGTTCGGCAGATACACCCGGGCGGACTCGGTCCACTCGGAGGCGAAGAGCGGGGCGAGCACCTCGATGGCGTCGGCGGTGCTGGTCAGCAGCGGGAAGCCGTGCTCCGCGTAGCCGATGGCGTGTTCGAGGATCCGGTCGAGCGGGAGCGTGCCGTGCTCGGCGAGCAGCCGCATCCAGGCACCGAACGCCCCGGGCACCACGGCCGGCAGCAGCCCGGAGCCCGGGACCTGGTCCAGACCCAGTCCGGTGATGGCCTCGATGGTGGCGCCCCGGGGCGTGGGACCCTGACCGCACACCACCTGCACCCGGCCGGTGGAGGCCTGGTAGGAGACGATCGGCACGTCCCCGCCGAGGCCGTTGTAGTGCGGTTCCACCACCTGGAGTACGAAGCCGGCGGCGGCGACCGCGTCGAAGGCGTTGCCGCCCTGCTCCAGGACCGACATGGCGGCGGCGGAGGGAAGCCAGTGGGTGGAGGAGACGGCGCCGAAGGTTCCGGCCAGTTGCGGCCTGCCCGCGTTCAATGGGGTACCTCTTCTCGGTCGGTGTGGGTGGGTGTGTGGGTTGTTCCCGGCTGGCGGGTCTACAGGCCGGCGGCGGTGCGCAAGGCGGCTACGCGGTCGGTGCGCTCCCAGGTGAAGTCGGGGTGCTCGCGGCCGAAGTGGCCGTACGCGGCGGTGTGGGCGTAGATGGGCCGCAGCAGGTCCAGGTCGCGGATGATCGCGGCCGGGCGCAGGTCGAAGACCTCGGTGATGGCCTGCTCGATCCGGGAGACGTCGGTCTTCTCGGTGCCGAAGGTCTCCACGAAGAGGCCGACCGGCTCGGCCTTGCCGATGGCGTAGGCGACCTGGACCTCGCAGCGCGAGGCGAGACCGGCGGCCACCACGTTCTTGGCGACCCAGCGCATGGCGTAGGCGGCCGAGCGGTCCACCTTGGACGGGTCCTTGCCGGAGAAGGCGCCACCGCCGTGGCGGGCCATCCCGCCGTAGGTGTCGATGATGATCTTCCGGCCGGTCAGCCCGGCGTCGCCCATCGGGCCGCCGATCTCGAACCGCCCGGTGGGATTGACCAGCAGCCGGTAGCCCTCGGTCTCCAGCTTGATGCCGTCCTCCAGCAGCTGGCCGAGGACGTGCTCCACGACGAACTCGCGGATGTCGGGGGCCAGTAGGGAGTCCAGGTCGATGTCGGAGGCGTGCTGGGAGGAGACGACGACGGTGTCCAGGCGGACGGCCTTGTCGCCGTCGTACTCGATGGTGACCTGGGTCTTGCCGTCCGGGCGGAGGTAGGGGACGGTGCCGTTCTTGCGGACCTCGGTGAGCCGGTGGGAGAGCCGGTGGGCGAGGTGGATGGGGAGCGGTATCAGCGCGGGGGTCTCGTCCGAGGCGTAGCCGAACATCAGCCCCTGGTCGCCGGCGCCCTGCTTGTCCAGCTCGTCCTGGTCGCCCTCGACGCGCTTCTCGTAGGCGGTGTCCACGCCCTGGGCGATGTCGGGGGACTGGGCGCCGATGGAGACCGAAACGCCGCAGGAGGCGCCGTCGAAGCCCTTCTTGGAGGTGTCGTAGCCGATCTCCAGGATCTTGCCCCGCACCAGGGTGGCGATGTCGGCGTAGGCCTTGGTCGTCACCTCGCCGGCGACGTGCACCAGGCCGGTGGTGATCAGGGTCTCCACGGCGACCCGCGAGGTGGGGTCCTCCCTCAGCAGGGCGTCCAGGATGGTGTCGCTGATCTGGTCAGCGATCTTGTCGGGGTGGCCCTCGGTCACGGACTCCGAGGTGAACAGGCGGCGTGGCATGGTCTCCAGGTCTCCTTTCGGGGGCGGTACGGGGGAGGGTCGGGCGGGTGCGGGGGCGGCCGCCTCCGGGCCCGGCGAGGGACCGGGGGCGGCCGCGATCGTTGTCGGTACGGGAAGGGCGCGGTCAGCCGGCTCGGGTGGCGGCGTCGGTGCGCTCGGGGGCTTCCTTGCGCTCGTCCTCCGTGCCGTCCTGGTCCTCGTTGGGGCGGACGTGTCGCAGCATGGTGCCGACCAGCACCGCGGAGACCGCGACCAGCAGGGCGGCGACCAGGGCGATGACGGTCAGTCCGCTGGTGAAGGCCTCCCGGGCGGTGTCCACCAGGCGGTCGGCCATGGCCCCGCGCAGCTCCTCGGCCGCGGAGAGCGCCTTGGCCAGGGTGTCCTGGGCCGGTTCGGCGGCCGAGGCGGGCAGGTCGGCGGGGGCGTTCTCCTCGACTCCGGACCGGTACACGGCGGTGCCGATGCTGCCCAGTACGGCCAGGCCCAGCGCGCCGCCGAACTCGTTGCTGGTCTCGGAGACCGCGGAGGCGGCGCCCGCCCGCTCCGGGGGAGCGGAGCCGACCACCATGTCGGTGCCCAGGTTGAGCGCCGGGGCGATGCCGGTGGACATCACGGCCAGCCCCGTCACCAGCAGCGCGAAGTCCCGTCCGGCCAGGGCGACCAGCAGGGCGCCGAGCGCGGCGACGGCCAGCACGGCGGCCATCACATACGCCGGGCGCACCCAGCGCAGCGCAGCGATGGCGGCGGTCGCGCCGACCACGCCGCCCAGGCTGCCGGGCAGGCTCCACAGGCCCGCCTCCAGTGGGGAGAGCCCGTGCACCAGCTGGAGGGACTGCACGATGAACAGGTTGATGCCGAACATCACGAACGACAGGGTGGCCAGGGCGCCGAGCGAGACCCGGAAGCGCGTCTCGTGGAACAGCTCCAGGTCGATGAACGGGTCCTCCAGGGTGCGCTGGCGGCGCAGGAAGACCGCGCCCGCGGCGATGCCGACCAGCAGGGCCAGCACCGGGAGCACGCCCAGACCGTCCCGGGTGAGCTGCTTGATCCCGTACACCACCGGCAGCACCGCGGCCAGCGAGAGCACCGAGCTGGCCAGGTCCAGTTTCCCGGCCGACGGGGACTTGTACTCGGGCAGCAGCACCGGTCCGAGGACCAGCAGCAGCACCATCACCGGCACCCCGATGAGGAAGACCGAGCCCCACCAGTAGTGCTCCAGGACCACCCCGCCGACCAGCGGGCCGATCGAGGCGCCCACGGTGAAGCACATCATCCAGGCGGAGATGGCGATGGTCCGCTGCCGTTCGTCCAGGAACATCACCCGGAGCAGCGACAGGGTGGACGGCATCAGGGTCGCCCCGGCCAGGCCCAGCAGGGCACGGGCGGTGATCAGGGTCTCGGGGCTGCTGGAGTAGGCGGCCAGTACGGAGGCCGCGGCGAAGGCGCCGGCGCCGGCCAGCAGCAGCTTCCGCCGGCCGATCCGGTCACCCAGATTGCCCATGGTGATCAGGAAGCCGGCCACCAGGAAGCCGTAGATGTCGGTGATCCAGAGCAGTTCGTTGCCGGTGGGGCCGAGGTCCGCGCTGAGATGGGGGACGGCCAGGTGCAGCACCGTCATGTCCATCACGATCAGCATGGCGGGTAAGGCCAGGACGGCGAGTCCCAGCCACTCCCTGGCTCCGGCGCGCGGTCCACCGGACTCGGTGGCGTCGTCGGGGCCGGTGGCGTCCGGCTCGGGGGTGGATGCGGATGTCATCAGCGCTCCGTGGGTTGGGGTACGACCCGGGTCAGGCGGCCGGGGTCCGGGAGAGCGGCGTCGGGGCCGGCTCCCAGGGCCACCAGTCCTCGTGTACCCGGTACCAGTCGACGGTCTCGGCCAGAGCGGTACGGAAGTCGCGGACCGGCTCCCAGCCCAACTCCTTCCGGATACGGGTGGTCTCGACCGAGTAGCGCAGATCGTGGCCCAGGCGGTCGGTGACCTCCTCCACCGCGTCCCAGCCCCGGCCGCACTGCTCCAGCAGCAGCCCGACCAGCTCCCGGTTGGTCAGCTCGACCCCGCTGCCGATGTTGTACGCGCGCCCCGGGCGGCCGGACAGCCGCACCCGCTCCAGCGCGGCCACATGGTCGTCCACATGAATCCACTCCCGGGTGTTCTCCCCCGTCCCGTAAAGCGGAACTGATTCCCCGTTCAACAAACGGGTGGTGAATAGCGGGATGATTTTCTCGGGGAATTGGCAGGGTCCGTAATTGTTGCAGCAGCGGGTGATGCTGACATCCAGTCCATGGGTGGTGTGGTAACTGAGCGCCAGCAGATCGCTGGAGGCCTTCGACGCCGAGTAGGGCGAGCTGGGCCGCAGCGGGAAGGACTCGGACCAGGAGCCCTGGGCGATGGAGCCGTAGACCTCGTCGGTCGAAACGTGGACGAAGCGCTCCACCCCGTGCCGTACGGCGGCCTCCAGCAGCACCTGGGTGCCGAGGACGTTGGTGCGGACGAACTCCGCCCCGCCGGCGATCGACCGGTCCACATGGGTCTCCGCCGCGAAGTGCACGATCTCGTCCGCCTCGGCGACCGCGCGGTCCACCGCGTGCGGGTCGCAGATGTCCGCCTCGATGAAGCGGAATCCCGGATGGTCGCGCACCGAGGCGAGGTTGGCCGGGTTGGCCGCGTAGGTGAGGCGGTCGAGCACGGTGACGGCCGCCTCACTGTCGGCAGCCAGCACCGTCCTGACGTAGTGCGATCCGATGAAGCCGGCGCCTCCGGTGACAAGGATGCGGGTGGGCACGGCACACTCCTTTCTCCATGGGTCTGAGAGGGCGAACCGCCCCGGACGGTAAGCGGAATATGATCTCCGGGCCGTGACCGGAAACGGTGCCGCTTACATGTGTATTCGGCAGGGATGATCCGTAATTCAGCGGCGCATGGCGCGGTGGAATCGGGGAAGGCGGTTGCGCAGCACGATTCGGCCACATCCGCATGACAGCAGGACTTCACGGACAGGGAGACTTGTTGTGTCTGTCGAGGACGGGAATATCCGCAGACTCACCGCAGAAACCGAGCCCACGCTGGTCACTCCGGTGCAGCGGGGTGGCTTCGGCCACTCCAGACCACGCATCCTGGTGGCCTCCGACTGCCCCTCGACCGAGGCACTGAAACAGGACATGCGGCGCCATGGCTTCGACGCCTGGAGCGCCCCGCGCGGCAGGGACGTACTGGAGTCCTACCAGGAGTGCGACCTGCTGCTTCTGGACACCAACCTGCCCGACCTCGACGGGGTCTCCCTCTGCCAGGCGATACGGCGGGAGAGCGATCTGCCGATCATCGGCTTCACCGCCGCCGACGCCGAGGTGGACCGGGTGCTGCTGCTGGAGGCCGGCTGCGACGACTGCGTGGAGATCCCCTACCGGGCCCGTGAGCTGGTGGCCCGGATCAAGGCGGTGATGCGGCGCACCGGGCCGGGCCGCCGCGCCGAGCCGACCGGGCAGGAGGACGACGCCGCCCTGGAGTTCGGCCCGCTGGTCATCGACACCCCGCGGCGGGAGGCGCGTCTGGGCGGGCGTGCCATCTCCCTCACCCGCAAGGAGTTCGACCTGCTGCACAAGCTGGCGCAGGAGCCCGAACGGATATTCCAGCGGCAGGAGTTGATGTCCGACGTCTGGGACTACCCGGCCAGCCACCGGATCAGTGCCCAGGCCAGCCGGACCATCGACACCCATGTGAGCAGCCTGCGCGGCAAGCTCGGCAACAGCGAGTGGATCATCACCATCCGCGGGGTCGGCTTCCGGTTCGGCGTCCCGGTGCCGGAGGAGGACACCGCCGTCTCCGACACCGGGACCCTCGGCCCGACCCGCCCGGCGGGGGCCGGCGGCGATCCGCTGGCCTTACGGCGTCCCCGGCTGGTCAGGGTGCGAAACGCCAACGAGTCTGGGCCATCGGGTTCTTACTGAAGGCGAACACCCTCTCCGGCGCCACCGAGAAGGCCCAGGCCCGGCCGACCGAGCCGCTGAGCGTGCCGTCCTCGACCACGTAGTCCCAGGGCGGCCCGTACTTGTGCCGGAACACCTCGGCGGCCGCGTCGAGCCGGTCCTTCTCCACCACCCGTACCGCGCGCCCCTCCAGGACCACATCCGTACCGTCGAAGATCCGGTTGGTCCCGGTCAGCAGCGCGCACCGGGGGTTGTCCACCAGATTGAGCACCTTGCGTTCGCTCGGCAGCGAGACGAACCAGAGCGCCCCCTCGTGCCAGGCGCCCGCCACCGGCGTCACATGCGGCCCCGGTGATCCCGGTGCGGATTCCGCCGCGCCCGGGCGGATGCTGGCGATCCAGTACAGCTCGGCCTCGGCCAGCAGCCGCCGGGTCTCCTCCCAGGGGGCGGCCCGGGCGGCCGGATCGCTGTAGCGGGGGTCGAGTTCACCCTCGGGGGCGGGGGCCACGGCCCCGAAGGCATGGTCGTCCGGAAGAAGGCCGGGGGCCTGGGCCGGGTCGGTCATCACAGCTCCCCTCGTCGCGACGGCGAGCCGGAGCGGCCGGAGGACATCGCCGGCTCCTGACGGACCGGCATCCCCAGCCGGCGGGCGAACTCCGGGTAGGAGGCGATGATCTCGTCCCCCTGCGTCCTCGGGTCGAACCGCTCGCACAGCAGGTCCAGCACCCGCCGGTCCCGCTTGGCGCGCCGGACGATCTCGTCATAGGGGGTACGGGTGAAGGCGACCAGCTGGTACTGCTGGGTGAAGTCGCGCGGATAGCGCTGGTGCAGCCGGCGCTCCAGCCCCTTGCGCAGATGGAACAGCTCGTCGTCGATATGGGCGCTCAGCTCCTCCAGGTTGGCCATGGAAAGGTCCGCGATGGCCTGCCCCGGCCCCACCCGCAGCCGGCTGAAGTCCGCCACCGCGTCCTGGATCGCCGCGTGCCGGTCGCCCTGGAAGCCCAGATGCCGGTCGAGCAGCCCGCACAGCACCTCGGCGTCCTCGAAGGAGCAGTTGATGCCCTGCCCGTAGAACGGGACGATGGTGTGCGCGGCATCGCCGACCAGCACCGCCCGGCCGTAGTGGTACGGGGCGCAGCGCACCACCTTCAGCAGCGCGGGGCGCGCGTCCCAGCCCTCCTCGGTGGCCCGGGGCAGGGCAGTCGCGACGTCCGGGTACTCCCGGCTGAAGTGCTGCCGCACCGCGCCGCGGCAGGCGAAGGACCGGAACCGCAGCTCGCTGCCCCGGTTGTCCACCGGCATGAACAGGGTGGTGGTGGCGGAGCCGTCCCGGTTCGGCTGGGCCTGGAGGAAGTGGTCGCCGCGCGGCCACAGATGCATCCCGTCCGGGCTGAGCCGCCGGGAGGTCTCCTCCCGCATGGTCAACTCCACGTGCCCGTGCGGGATGTACTCCTGGTGGATCTGCATCCGCGCCCCGGACTTGGACAGTTCGTGGCGCAGGGCGCTGTTGGCGCCGTCGCAGCCGATCAGGATGTCCCCGCTCGCCCGGCACACCTCGCCGTCGGTGGTGACGAACACCGCCTCGGCACGGTGCGCGTCGGCCGCCACACAGGCGTGGCCGAAGTGCACGGTCGCCCCGGCCTCCAGCGCCTTCTCCAGCAGGATCTCCTGGAGCGAGGCGCGCGGCACCGACAGCAGATGATGGTCGCCGTTGACCCCGTACGGCTGCCGGGTGAGCGAGCCGTCCCGGTGGTGCACCACCCGGCTGCGCAGGATCTGCCCCACCTCGTAGATCCGGCGGCGCAGTCCGGGGTCGAGCGCGCTGGTGCCCCGGTGGGTGAGGGTCAGGTTGAAGGAGCGGCCGGTGCCGATGGTGGCCGCCCCCTCGGCGGACTGCTTCTCGTGCATCTCGACATCGAAGTTCCGGCGGCGCAGCTCGATGGCGAGAAGGCAGCCCACCGGGCCCGCTCCCACGATGACCGCCCTGACGCGGTGCCTGGCTTCTGACACGATGAGTCCTTCCTCGGATTGCCTGACGGGTCCTGACGGCCTGATCGGTCCTGATCGGTCCGGATCTTTCTGACGTTCCTGACGGGTTCCTCACGTGGTGTGCGTCGCCGCGGCGAGCTGTCCGGTCTCCTCGAAGTAGCGGACCATCGCGGTGATCCAGGACGGGTCGGCGGGCGGCAGTTCCAGCCCCAGCTCCTTGAGCAGCCGTACGGTGGACTCGTTGCCGTAGCGGTGGTCGCCCAGCTCCATGACGCCCTCCCGGAACAGCGGCACCAGGCTCGCCAGCGAGCGGTCACCGCTCCCGGCCGCGTCGGTGGAGTCGGCCGGACCTGACTCCAGGGCCGTCAGCCACTCCTCGGCGGACACCGGACGGGGCCGGGCGCCCAGGGAGGCCAGCGCCCCGAAGACCGTCTCCCAGTCCATGCCGACCGGATGGAAGACATGGGTGGTGCCGTTGGCCGCCGCCTCGGCGCGGGACAGCAGCACCACCGCGTCGGCCACCAGGTCCGCCGGCAGCAGATCCACCGGCGGGCCCGGCCGCTCCGGGGCGATCCCCAGCTTCAGGAAGCTCTTCACCTGGAGCCAGAAGAAGTCATCGGTGCGGATCGCCCCCGTGCCGGTGGCCGGGCCGATCCGCCCGATCCGGTGCACGGTGACCGGCAGTCCGCGCTCCCGGGCCGCCAGCGCCAGCCGCTCGGCGACCCACTTGCTCTGCGCGTAGCCGATGCCCAGCCGCTCGGGCGTCTCCGGCACCGTCTCCTCGTCGATGTCGGAGGGGCCCTCGGGCGAGAAGACCGCGAGCGTGGACATCAGATGGAGCGGCTTGACCACGGTGTCGGCGCAGAACTCGGCGACCCGGACGAAGCCGTCCACATTGGTCGGCTTCACCGAGGCGTACGGGGCGGCGAAGTTGATGTGCGCCGCCGCGTGGTACACCGCCTCGACCGAGCCGGCCAGCTCCCGGTACGCGTCCGGGGCGAGCCCGAACCGCTCCTCGGCCAGGTCGCCTGCCACCACCCTTACCCGGCTGAGGTCGAGCCCGTCGTCGGCCCGGTAGCGGCGGGCGTTCTCCCGCAGCCGCTGCATGCCCTCCTCGGCGGAGGAAGCCCGCACCAGGCAGTGCACGGTGCGGCCGTCCGCCAGCAACGAGCGGAGCAGATAGACGCCGAGGAAACCGGTGACCCCGGTGAGCAGCACGGAGGCGGCGGTGGCGGGGTCGGCGTGCCGCTCGGCCCGGGACGGGTCCACGGTGTCCGGCAGCCGGGTGTCGGCCCAGAGGTCGGGGCCGGTGTCGGCCACGGTCTCGCCGCTGAGTGCCGCCTCCACCCGGGCCGCCATACCGGCGACCGTGGGGGTGGCCAGCAGGGCGCTGAGCGGCAGCTCGGTCCCGTACGCCTCCTGGAGCCGCTGGCGCAGCCGCACCGCCAGCAGCGAGTGGCCGCCCAGGGCGAAGAAGTCGTCGTCCGGGCCGACCGCCGAGCCGTCCAGCAGTTCGGTCCAGATGGCTGCCACGCTCTGCTCGGTCTCGGTCAACTCCCGTGACTCGGTGGTGTCCTGGACGGGCGGAGGCAGCTCGGCGGCCCGGGCGGCCAGTGCGGCCCGGTCCACCTTGCCGGTCGGCCCGAGCGGCAGCCGCCGCACGGCCGCGAACCGGGACGGAACGAGATAGCCGGGGAGCGACCGCGCCAGCGCCCGGCGCAACTCCGGCTCGTCGACCGTCTCTTCGGTACGGAGGAAGGCGACCAGGCGGCGGTCGCCGGGTCCGTACTCGGCCGCCACCACCGCGGAGGCGCTCACCCCCGGCAGGGTGTTCAGGGCGGCCTCCACCTCGGCCGGCTCGATCCGGTAGCCCCGGATCTTGATCTGCTCGTCGGCCCGGCCGAGGTGGGTGAAGCCCTCGTCCGGGTCGCAGCGCACCAGATCGCCGGTGCGGTAGAAGCGGCCCTCCGGTTCTTCGGTGTACGGATCGGGCAGGAAGCGGGCTTCGGTCTGCTCGGGCAGATGGAGATAGCCCGGCGAGAGCACCGGGCCGCCCACATACAGCTCGCCCGGCACCCCGAAGGGCACCGGCCGCCCGTCGCCGTCCAGCACATAGGCCCGCACTCCGCCCACGGTGTGCCCGATGGGCGGGCGCTCCGGCCAGCCGGCCGGGTCCGGCGGGAGCCGGTAGGCGGTGCAGAGATGGGCCTCCGAGGGGCCGTAGGCGTTGACCAGCGCCGCGTCCGTCAGCCGGCCGAAGAACTCGCGCAGCTGCGGGGTGACCACCAGCTGCTCACCGGTGGTGTACACCTCCTTGAGGTCCGGCAGCTCGATACCGCCGTGGACCGCCACCGAGGCCAGCTCCTGGAGGGCCGCGTACGGCAGGAAGACCCGCGCCACCCGGCGCTCGCGCAGCTGGTGCGCCAGCCGGTGCAGATCGGTCCGCGTCTCCTCGTCGGTCAGCACCAGCGGCGCCCCGGCGCACAGCGCGCCGAAGATCTCCTCGAAGGAGACGTCGAAGGCGAGTGACATGTACTGGAGCATCGAGGCGCCCGCGTGCGGGCCGGACAACTCGGCTTGCTGGTAGGCCACGTTGGTGAGGGTCAGATCGTTGATCACCACGCCCTTGGGGCGGCCGGTGGAGCCCGAGGTGTACACCACGTACATCTCGTCACCGGGGGAGCGGCGGTGCGGCAGATCGCCGTCCGGCAGCCCGGCCACCGCCCGCTTCTCGGCGGCCGGGTCGAAGCGCTCGATGCCGGACGGTACGTCGAGCTCCTGGTCGCCGGGGACCAGCAGCAGCCCGGGGCGGGCGTCGGCCAGCACCAGGGCGGTCCGCTCGGCCGGATAGGACGGGTCCAGCGGGACGACCGAGGCGCCCGCCTTGAGCACCGCCAGCAGCGCGGTGACCGCTTCCGGGCCGCGCTCCAGCCGCACCGCGACCCGGGTGCCCGGGCCCGCGCCCCGCGCGGCCAGCGCCCGGGCCAGCCGGTTGGCGGCGGCGTTCAGCTCCCCGTACGACAGCACCGTGCCGTCCACGGTCTCGACGGCGGGGGCCTCCGGGTCCCGCGCGGCCCGTTCCTCGAACAGCGCGGTGACCGTGGTCCGGGCCGCCCGCTCGTCGGGCGCCCCGTGCCACACCCCGGCCAGCTCGGACAGCTCCTCCTCCGGCACCCAGGCCAGCTCGGCGACGGGTGCGTCCGGCCGGGCGGTGAGCTCCGCCAGCAGGGTGCGGAACCGGGCGGCCACCCGCTCCACCGTCCCCGGGCGGAAGACGGCCGGGTCGTACTCGAAGGTCAGCCCCAGCTCCCGTTCGCCCTCCTCGACGATCAGCGCCAGGTCGTACTTGGGCGCGCCGCTGACGTGGTGCCACGCCTCCGCGCCCTCGGACCCGAGCAGCCGGCGCTCCTTGGGCATCAGCGTCACCATGGTCTGGAACAGCGGGGAGCGCCCCGCGTCCCGGCCCGCGCCCAGCGCCCGCACCACGTCCTCGAACGCGGTGTCCTTGTGGCGCATCGCGCCCAGCACCTCGTCCCGGGTGGCCGCCAGCAGCTCCCGGCCGGTGGCCTCGGGCCCGATCCGGTGCCGCAGCACCACGGTGTTGACCAGATGGCCGATCGCCGCCTGGTCGGCCGCGCGGTCGCGCAGCGACACCGGCAGGCCCACGGTCAGGTCCCGCCGCCCGGTCTGCCGGTGCAGCAGCAGGGCGTACGCGGTGAGCAGCACCACCAGCGGGGTCACCCCTCCGGCGGCCGCCGCCTCCCGCAGCCGGTCGGCCTCGGACCCGTCCAGCACCGTGCGTACGGTACGGGCGGTGCGGGCCGGTCCGGTGCTGCGCGGCCGGTCGGGCGTCAGCTCCAACGGCGGCGGGGCGTCGGCCAGATGCTCCGTCCAGTAGGCCAGCGAGGCCCGCTCCTGCTCCTCGCTGCGGGACCGGGCGGCCACCGCCTCGCGGAACTGGGTGGGTGCGGGGGACTCCGGAACCTCCCGGCCCTCCGCCAGCAGCCGGTAGGCGGCCAGCCACTCGGTCAGCAGCACCGACCAGGAGAAGCCGTCGAAGACCGCGTGGTGGACGTTGACCAGCAGCGCGGTGCCGGAGTCCGGACCGGAGCCGGTGGACACGACGAGCACATCCAGCAGCGGGCCCGCCCGCAGATCGAACCGGGTGGTGGCGAACTCGGCCGCCAGCTTGGTCAGTTCGTCCTCGTCGGCGGCCTTGGCGGTGGCGAAGCCGAAGCGGGGGTTGTCCGCGATGTGCTGGACCAGCCGTGCGCCCTCCGCTGCCTCTTCCATGGCGAAGGTGGTGCGCAGGCTCTCGTGCCGGGCCACCACCCCGGTGAGCGCCCGCCGCAGCGCCTCCGGGTCCACCGCCCCGGGCAGCCGCAGCAGCACCGGGGAGTTGTACGCGGTGGGGTCGCCGTACTCGCAGGCGTACCAGATACCGGCCTGGCCCGCGGTGGCCTCGTCGCTCACGGGGTCCTGCGCGGGGGCAGGCGTACGCGTCCCCGAGCGGCGCTCGCGCAGCAGCTCCGCCAGCTCCCTCGGCGTACCGCACCCGGCGATGTCCTCGGCGGCGACCGGCAGGCCCAGCAGGGCGCTCAGATCGGCGGCCAGGGCCTCGCCGTGGGCGGCGGTGAGGGGTGCGTCGGGGCCCGCCCCGGGGTCGCCGGCGGTGGTCCGCCAGCGGTCCAGGACGACGGTCAGCAGGGGGTCAGTCATGAGCGGTCACCTCCGTGCCCTTCTCGCGTATCGCGTCTGTCGCGGCTGTCTCCGTGCCCGTCTTGGGGCCCGTGGCCGTGCCGTTCTCCCGGAGGGAGCGGATGTGGTCGGCCAGGGCCTGGGCGGTGCCGTGCCGGAAGACGTCCTCGGCGCGCACATCCACGCCCATCACCTCCTGGAGGCTCGCGGCCAGCTGGATCAGCTGGAGCGAGTTGGCGCCGGAGAGCACGAAGGAGTCGGCGGCGCCGAGCCGTTCCCGGCCGGTCGCCCCGGCCAGCAGGGTGGTGATGGTGGAGGCCACCGGGTCCTCCGCCTCGGCGCGGGCCGCACCCGCGGCCGGCTCGACCAGGGTGGCGCGCGGCTCCTCCAGCGCCATCCGGTCCAGCTTGCCGTTGTGGTTGAGCGGCAGTTCGGAGAGGTGGTGCACCCGGGCCGGCAGCATGTAGTCGGGCAGCACCCCGCGCAGCTCGGACAGCAGCTCCTCGGTGCCGGGCGGCCGTCCGTCGGCGGTGGTGCAGAACAGCACCAGCTCCCTCAGCTGGTCCTGGGCGTTCACCGCGCGGACCACCGCCCGCTCCACCAACCCGGTCTTCTCGGCCGCGAGTTCGACCTCGCGCAGCTCCACCCGGTAGCCCCGGATCTTCACCATCTGGTCGGCCCGCCCGGCGAGCACCACCTCGCCGTCGGCGGTCCGGCGGGCCATGTCCCCGGTGCGCAGCAGCCGCACCCCGTCCACCTCGGGGAACTTCTCGGCGGTCAGCTCCGGCTGGTCGAGGTAGCCGAGGGCCACGCCGGCGCCGGCGATGCACAGCTCGCCGATCTCGCCCGGGGCGCTCGGGGCCAGCTCCTCGTCCAGGACGTGCAGCCCCACCCCGGGCAGCGGCCGGCCGACCGGGAAGACCTGGCGGCGGATGTCGTCCTGGGTCAGCGGGTGGACGGCGGTGAGCGCCGAGTTCTCGGTGCAGCCGTAGGCGTTGAAGACGGTCCCGCCGACCGCCTCCAGCGCCTTGGCCAGATGCGGCGGGGAGGGGAAGTCACCGCTGACGATCACCGTGCGGACCCCGGCCAGCGCCTCCGGGTGGCCGTCCACCAGCAGGTTGAACAGCCCGCACGGCAGATTGAGGAAGGTGACCTCGCGTTCGGTGATGATCCGGGCCAGCTCGGGCAGCGAGGGCAGCTGCGGGGGAGCGGCCACCACCCGCGCCCCGTGCAGCAGGCTCAGCCAGACCTCGGTGGTGGAGGCGGCGAAGGAGTACGGGGCGAGCTGGAGGAAGGCGTCGTCGGCGCGCACCTCGGCCTCGCCGTTGTGCTCGGCCACCCGGGAGATCGCCCGGTGCGGGATGCGCACCCCCTTGGGCTGCCCGGTGGAGCCCGAGGTGAACAGGATGTACGCGGTGGACTCCGGGTCCACCGGCTCCAGCGGGCCGTCGTCCAGCTCGGCGCTGTCGGCGATCAGCTCGTGCACGTCCCGCTCCACGGTGAGCGAGCCCAGCCCGGCGGCCACGTCCCGCAGGGTCAGCGGCAGCCCGGCCGCGCGGACGATCTCCCGGCGGATGCCGACCGGGTGGGCCGGGTTGAGCGGCACCAGCACCGCGCCGGCCTTCAGCACGGCCAGCAGGACGGTGTACAGCTCCAGCGAGCGGGACAGCTGCACACCCACCCGGTCGCCGGTGGCCACGCCCTCCTGGCGCAGCCGGCGGGCCAGCCGGTTGGCGGCGGCGTCCAGCTCGCGGTAGGTCAGCGAGGAGGCGCCGAACTCCACGGCGGTCCGGTCACCGGCCTGCGCGGCGGCGGCCTCGAAGGCGGCGGGGAGGGAGGGGAGGGCGGGCAGGGTCGGGGTGGGGGTGACGCGTGAGGCGGGAGTGGCGACGGTGTCCTCGGGAGCGTGGGTGGCTTCGGTGGTGTGCATGGTGACTCCAGCGGCTTCGGGGGCCGTGGCGCGGCGGTGGCGCGCGGCCCGGGGTCCATGGGTCGTGGGGGGACGGGGGATTTCCGGCGTCCTGGGGCCGGACGCGGATCCGGGGGCTTCCGTGTGTCCGGGGGCGGGGCGTTCGCGGGCGTCCGGGGCCGGACGCGGCTCGGCCCGGCGCACGGGGGGCGCCGGGCCGCGGGGGTGCCGGGGGGGGGGGCGGGGTGAGGAAGAG